>NZ_MUEZ01000030.1:0-9537 GCF_001996015.1 Salinivibrio sp. ML198 | reverse complement strand
ATCGATTGACGCGAAGTCACGAGCAGCACCGCCGTGTACTTTTGCAAGTACCGTACAGATAGCTGCGGTCAGCGTAGTTTTACCATGGTCAACGTGGCCAATAGTACCAACGTTAACGTGCGTTTTCGTACGTTCAAATTTTTCTTTAGACATGACAGTCCCTCTAAGCACGGTATTTCGGTGGCATTACGACCACACAACCAACAATCAGGTTTGTTGAGTATATATCAAACGGCTTGAAGTTACCTTGGAGAGGATGGTGCTGATAGGCAGATTTGAACTGCCGACCTCACCCTTACCAAGGGTGCGCTCTACCGACTGAGCTATATCAGCACTCTAAAAAGAGTGGAGCGGGCAGCGGGAATCGAACCCGCATCATCAGCTTGGAAGGCTGAGGTAATAGCCATTATACGATGCCCGCAATCGTTACTCGTAGAGCTATTCAAACAATTTGAAAATGGTGGTGGAAGAAGGATTCGAACCTTCGAAGGCTGAGCCGTCAGATTTACAGTCTGATCCCTTTGACCGCTCGGGAATTCCACCTAAATTTTGGTGCCGGCTGCCGGAATCGAACTGGCGACCTACTGATTACAAGTCAGTTGCTCTACCAACTGAGCTAAGCCGGCGACAAGTGCTGCGCATTCTATGCCATGGATTTGAGGGGTGCAATAGGGAATTTTAAAAAAATGGGTGATTTTTTCGTCTTTTGCGCATTTTTTCGCGTGATTGTTGCGAAAATAACCAGCCCGCCCACTCAACGCCAATCGTCGGCGCTTTTCCTTCCCTTTCGTTTGCGGTATCGTCAACCTCTTTACTGGCTTAAGGCACATGGATCATGAATGCAACGCTAACGCCTTATTTGTCGTTCGAGCGTCAACAATGGGCTGAACTGAGGGATGCAGTGCCCATGACGCTCACCGAAGATGACATTGACCGCTTGCGCGGCCTTAACGAGCATTTGTCGATGGATGAGGTGCGCGATATTTATCTTCCTCTATCCCGGCTGCTTAATCTCTATGTGAAAGCGCGCAAAAGCCGGACGGAAGTGCTAGACGAGTTTTTATCCCAGCCCGTCTCAAATCATGTGCCCTATGTCATTGGCATCGCGGGCAGCGTCGCCGTGGGGAAAAGTACCACCGCACGTCTTTTAAAAGCCCTGCTGACACGGTGGCCAGATCATCCTAAAGTTGCACTCGTGACCACTGACGGCTTTTTATACCCCAACGCCGAGCTTGAGTCGCGTGGCATTATGCATAAAAAAGGGTTTCCGCAATCTTATGACATGCGCAAGCTGGTTGAGTTTGTGGCCGACGTCAAATCAGGAAAAGACTGCGTCACCGCGCCGATTTATTCTCACTTGGTGTACGACATCACTCCTGACGTGCAAAAAGTGGAGAAACCCGACATATTGATCCTCGAAGGGCTCAACGTCCTGCAAAGTGGCATGGATTACCCGCATGACCCACATCATGTGTTTATTTCCGACTTTCTCGACTTTTCTATCTATGTCGACGCCGAACCAGAGTTACTAAAGCATTGGTATATTGAGCGCTTTATGAAGTTCCGCCGAGGTGCCTTTCTCGATCCACAGGCTTACTTTCATCACTACACGCGGCTATCGGTCGACGAAGCCACTCAAAAGGCGGCGACCATCTGGGATGACATTAACGGGAAAAACTTATCGGAAAACATTTTACCCACCCGTGAGCGCGCCAGTTTAATCCTAGAAAAAGGTGCCAACCACTCTGTTCAACGCATCCGTGTGCGCAAATAGTCCTTACAATCGCCGAGATTAGTCATCGCGTCTTAGAGAAATCTCTCCACCTAAATAAGGCGTGATGTCACCCTCAACGTCAAGTAATAAGGCACCGTGTTCGTCGATACCGCGCTCAATACCGCGGACTTCCCGCTCTCCCATGAGTAGTTTGACGGGGCGATCAATAAAGTTATCCAACTTGGGCCAGTCGGCCATGATGCTCGATAGCCCATGTTGCTCATAGTCAATCAGTGCTTCTTTTAAACGCTCAATCAAGGTTGCCGCCAATGTATTGCGCGATGGCATTGGATGGCAAGCGTCCGCTAATCGAGCCCAAGGCTGATCGATGCTGTCACGCAAATGCGCCCCCATACCAATATTCAACCCCATGCCGATCACAAGGTGAGCCGCATCGCCCGTTTGCCCCGTCATTTCCACTAAGATGCCAGCGAGCTTTTGATCCTGAAAATACAGGTCGTTGGGCCATTTCACCTTCACACCTGGCGCGCCTAGTTCATGGAGTGCTTTGGTGATCGCCACACCAACCACTAGGCTCAGTCCCATCGCCGCCGCAGGGCCGGCATCTAAACGCCAATACATCGACAAATACAAGTTACTGCCAAAAGGCGACTGCCACGCGCGACCACGGCGACCCCGTCCTTGCTGCTGATATTCAGCCAAGCAAACACTGCCTGACGCAAGTTGTCCAACACGTTCCATCAAGTACTGATTGGTCGAATCAATGACCGGGATCACGGATAAAGCGGGCACATCGGTATGCTCACTGAGCCAGACGTCATCGAGCAACTCAATCGGTTGTGATAAGCAATAGCCTTTGCCCTGCACCCGATAGATATCCAGTCCCCACGATTGCAACACTTTGATATGTTTGCTGACCGCCGCTCGGCTCATGCCTAGCGCATCGCCTAGCATTTCGCCAGAGTGGAACTCACCATCGGATAAACGATCGATAAGGGTAAGCCTTGCGGTATGTGCACTGCTCATTGTGCCTCCAAGCTGGTTTCGCCCTTGGCGCCCATAAAGCGCACCTCATGGTGCAAGGTCACACCAAACCGCGCCTTGACTTCGTCGACCACCTGCTTTGCTAACTGAATGACGTCTTGGCTGGTTGCATGATTAGCGTTGGTCAGCACTAAGGCTTGTTTTGGATGTACACGCGCGCCTCCCACTTGCTTGCCTTTCAAACCACATTGGTCAATCAGCCAGCCTGCGGCGAGCTTCTTTTTCCCCTCTCCGGCAAAGTACATGGGTATCTCGGGATAACAGGTTTGCAAGGTTTGCGCCTGGTGTGCATCAATCACTGGGTTTTTGAAAAAGCTTCCCGCATTGCCACACTCACGGGGATCAGGGAGCTTGGCTTGGCGAATCGCACAGACCGCGTCAAAAATGGTTTGCGCTGATACCCGCTCTGGATCGAGATCCGCCAGCGCACCATATTTGAGCACGGGCTGCCACGTCTTCGCTAATCGCAACCCCACTTGCGTAATCACCCACCCTGTCATCGCGTCGGTTTTAAATATCGAGTCGCGATAGCCAAATTGGCAGGCTGCTCGGGTCAAACGACGTGTTTGCTGAGTCAATGGATTGACGATATCGACATACGCGCACCGCTCGCAAAACTCGACACCGTAAGCACCAATGTTTTGAATCGGCGCCGCACCAACACAGCCAGGAATAAGCGCGAGGTTTTCCAGCCCAGGGAACCCATTATCAATGCTCCAAGCGACTAAGTTATGCCAGGATTCTCCAGCCCCTACATGCAATACCCAGTGGTCGCCCTCATCATCGACTGATATACCAGTCAGGCGATTAAGCACCACCACGCCCTGAAAGTCTTGGCAAAAAAGCAGGTTGCTGCCTTCTCCCACCACTAGCTTAGGAAGCGTCAGATCGTCAGCATGCTGCCAAATCGCATATAAATCCTCCACGGTGTGCGCTTCCACGATCGCATGAGCGTGGGCGGGGAGACCAAAGGTGTGATGGGGTGTCAAGGACACATCAGATAACCACTTCATCAATGCATTACGCTGTCAGAAAAAATCATGGATAGGTATACTACCTGTCCTGCTCGTATTGCGCATCTATTAGGCTATGGATAATTACCACATTCACCCACTCGAGCCGTTACGGTTTCCTCTCGTGGCACGATTCTATAAAACCTACTATCCACCGGGTAAACCGAAAAAAGATGAACATATCTGGGTGGTGGATGGACCCAGCGGCTTATGTGGTGCGGTCCGCTTTCAACAACGTCAAAATTACCAATTACTCACTGGCATGTTGCTGCACCCACACTTGCGCGGGTCGGGGCTAAGTCATCAACTACTCGACGCCGTCCAGCCCGTATTGGCGCAACGCCCAAGCTTTTGCTTGGCATTTCGACCATTGACCGCTTTATACATGCAACACGGTTTCAGCAGTGTGGACACGCCAGCCCTGCCAGAGGAATTGGCAGCACGCTACCAAAGCTACTGTCATAGCGGTAAAGACTTAGTCGCGATGCAATACGCACCTAAAGCGTGACATTTACAACAAAGCCACCGCGCAGTCATCCGTGACTTGACCTAATTTCTGGTATAATTCAGGGTTTAGCATCAAACCGCTCGACTCTGGCCGTCGAACAACAAGAGGTAACAATGGATTCAGCGAACGCAAACCGGCAGCTTATCGACCGTCTGCCCACCATTGCGCACCAGCCAGAAAATCTCGAAACCTTATTAGATGCCGTCTCGTTTAGAGAGCGCTTGCTTAGTGAAATAAAAAAGGCGAAATCCAGGATTTACCTCGTCGCCTTGTATCTGCAGGATGATGAGGCTGGACGTAGCGTGCTTGATGCACTGTATGAAGCGAAACAGGCCAATCCTGATCTGGATATCAAGGTATTAGTCGATTGGCATCGCGCGCAAAGAGGCTTGATCGGGGCAGAGCAATCTGACGGCAATGCGGGATTATATCGCGCCTATGCTGAGCGTTACCCGCACAAAATAGAGGTACTCGGCGTACCAGTCAGAAACCGAGAAGTGTTTGGCGTGCTGCACCTAAAAGGCTTTGTGTTTGATGACACAGTGCTCTACAGCGGTGCAAGCTTAAACGATGTTTATTTAGCGCAACATAATAGATATCGATACGACCGCTATCATGTGCTCGACAATAAAGCGCTTGCCGACACCATGGCAGACTTTATTGTTAATACCCTAACGGCGGATAGTGCGGTCAATTGCCTCACCTCGCCAGATCGGCCAAATAGCAAAGCACTTAAGCCTAGCATTCGTGAGTTTCGAACTCAGCTGCAGCGTGCGAGTTATCGCTACGATAATGAGCCTCTCCGTGAGGACCAAGTCGGGCTAACTCCTATGGTCGGATTGGGTAAACGTAAGAACAAGCTCAATCGCTATATCTGCCATCTAATTGCGAGCGCGCAAAAAGAGTTGGTGATTTGCACCCCTTACTTTAATCCGCCACGCAGTGTGGTCAGAGAAATCCGCCGTGCACTACGCCGAGGTGTGACAGTGAGCATCATTGTTGGCGATAAAACCGCCAATGACTTTTACTCACCGCCAGAAGCGCCCTTTAAGACCATTTCGGCACTCCCCTACCTGTATGAAGTCAACCTACGTAACTTTGCGCGCCGTAACGAAGCAGCCATTGCCAAACGCCAGTTAAACATCCATATTTGGAAGCATGATGACAACAGTTTTCACTTAAAAGGAATCTGGGTCGATCGCCAATACATGTTGCTGACGGGCAATAACCTGAATCCACGCGCATGGAAGCTAGACTTAGAAAACGCTATCTTGATCCATGATAAGCATCAGCAACTCGAAGCGCAGAAACAGCAAGAAGTAGATAAGATACTGGCACACACTCAGTTGGTCGGCAGCTATAAACAGATCGAAAAAATGGAGGACTATCCCGTCCCGGTCAAACGTCTGCTCAAGCGGATTAAGCGGGTTAAGGCCGATCATTTACTCAATCAAATACTCTAGGTGATGATGCGATGAAACAAGCCAAAATTGCCGCGATTGACGTTGATGCACAATGCACATTCACACCGCTTTGTCCTGATGAGCTGCCTGTGCCTGAGGGCGACACCATCGGGCCAGCTCTGAATCAGCAAGCGGCATTGGCTGACCTACGCGTACTCACCAAAGATGCACACCCCACCAATGCTGTTTGGGTGGTTGATAAACCTGCTGATATGTTGCAGCCCTTAGCACATAAGAATGCTGATCTAACTTGGGTCAAGCATGCTGTGCCCGGCACCAAAGGATTTGAAACCATCGATGGCTTGCCCCCGGTCACCGAATACGACTATGTGGTTTGGAAAGGTATTGAGCCTGATCTTCACCCCTACGGTGCATGCTTTCATGATATTGAAGAAAAACTCAGCACGGGCTTGATTGAATGGCTACACAGCCAAGAAGTAGAAACCGTGGTTGTCGGTGGCTTAGCTACCGATTACTGCGTCAAAACCACGGCTATCCAATTGAAAAAGCGCGGCCGTTTTGACGTCATTGTCAACCTTGCCGCGTGTCGTGGTATTAACCCCGACACGGTATCGTCGGCTTGTGACGAAATGGTCGCCGTCGGTATTCGACTCGTGGATAGTCAAATCGCGTTAAGCTGCTTACTTCCGCGTTAATTTGTATCGCAGTGGATCATCAATTTCCGCTGCGATCTTCCTCGCTATTTTAACGAAACTCATAGCCCGCACACATCAATAAGTTTGAGTCTTTAGACATAAATGCATTTTGACTAACAAGATTACTAGGCTTGTTAACCACTATCCTCTACTGTCTTGTTAACTATTTTCACAATAAAAAATAAGTTTGGAGGATAGCATGCTCAAACCTACCGCACTGGGTCTCCTGATCGGCGCGTCATTATGTAGCACCGCTTGGGCGATGCCTGCATCGCAGCTTGATGCACTCGGAAACGGCCTCGATGTCCAATACCAAGTCATTGATAATAAGCAAGATGACTGGCGTTCATTTATGGGTAACGTCGCCTTTACCAACCAAAGCACTCAGACACTGCCTAAAACAGGCTGGGCGATTTATTTCAGTCACATCCGCATGATCAATTCGATCGATACCGATCAACTTAAAGTCTCACACGTCAATGGGGATCTCTTCAAACTCGAGCCCACGGACAGCTTTGTTCCGCTCGCCCCTGGTGATCAATTAGTCGTCGGCTTTAATGCCTCTGACTGGCAAGTCGCAAAATCCGATATCATGCCAAACTGGTATTTAGCGTCCGACGGTGAAGCTGGCATGCATACCGCATTGATTACCAGTACCAGTAACCACAAAAATGGCCAAGTGCCCACCAAGCCGGATGATGAGCTCGCCTTTGTCGGTGACTTTGACACGCCCGCACAGTGGAAGCGCTACGGCGGTGCACTCACCGACCATTATGACCCGTTCACGGCCGAACAGCGCTATGCGCGCAATGCTGATCTGTCGTTGGTCAATACCCAAGGGCACGTGCTACCCACCCCTGCCAGTCGCATTGAGAAAAATGGCCATGTCATCCTCGATAGCGAGTGGACCGTGGTCTACGACAATGGCTATCAAGCGCAAGCACAATGGCTTGCCGATCAACTTGGCATTTCAGCCACCGACTGGGCACCTACCAACCAAAAAGTTATTCATGTGGGCTGGGGAAAAGTCAGCCTGAATGGAAGCGACCAGTGGCATGAAGCGTATCGCTTAGATGTACAACCTGAGCAGCAGCGTATTGACATCGATGCCCCTGATCAAGCGGGAGCCCTATATGCTGCGCAAAGCCTGCTGCAACTCAAAACCGGCGACACACTCAAGGCGGTGACGCTAACTGACGCACCACGCTTTGCTTACCGAGGCCTGTCTGTCGATGCGGCGCGAAACTTCCGCAGCAAAGAAGCCATCTTTAAGTTACTCGATCAGATGGCCGCTTTGAAACTCAACAAACTGCATCTACGCCTCAGTGATGATGAAGCATGGCGTATTGAGATCCCAGCCCTCCCGGAACTGGCGGACGTCGGTAGCAAACGCTGTCATGATTTGTCGGAAACCCGCTGCGTGTTGCCCTTCTTAGGTGCAGGGCCTGACGGCACAGAAGCATCCAATGGGTATTACACCACGGAAGATTATCAAGCGATCTTGCGTAAAGCAGAGGCGCTCAATATCACCGTCATTCCAGAAGTAGATATGCCAGGTCACGCGCACGCGGCCATCAAAGCGATGGAAGCGCGTTACCACAAGTACATGGCACAAGGTGATGAAGCCAAAGCGAAAGAATATTTGCTCACGGACTTTGAAGACGACACACAATACCTCTCTGTGCAGATGTTTACCGACAACGCGATAAATGTCTGTATGGAATCCAGTTATCGCTTCGTCGATACGGTGGTTGCCGCGCTCGTCGACGCGCATCGAGACATACAGCCGCTCGATACATTTCACTTTGGCGGTGATGAAATTGCCGGTGCCTGGAAAGAGTCGCCCGTCTGTCAGTCCTTTATTGCAGATAACGATGCAGGTGTGAACAGTGTTGACGATCTGAGTCAGTACTTTGTTGAGCGTATTTCGCACATTACCCAACGTCATCAGCTCGATCTCGGTGGTTGGGAAGATGGCCTCATGCACAACAATAAAGTCTATCCACGCGCACAACTTGCCAATGAGCACGTCTATGGCAACGCGTGGCAAAATATCTGGGAGTGGGGCGTTGCCGATCGCGCCTATAATCTCGCCAACAATGGCTATGGCGTTATCTATAACCAAGCCACACATCTCTATTTTGACCACCCCTATGAACCAGACCCAAGTGAGCGTGGCTATTATTGGGCACCCCGTTTTACCGACACCCGTAAGACGTTTAGCTTTATGCCCGATGATCTCTACGCTAACGCAGATGTAAAGCGCAATGGTGCACCTATCACCAAACAGGAAGTACTAGACGCTGCCACCGTGAAAACACTGACGCGTCCAGACAATGTGCTTGGTTTACAGGCATCTATTTGGAGTGAAACTATTCGCTCCGATGGCCAATTTGAATCCATGACCTTCCCTCGCCTCTTCGCCATGGCTGAGCGAGCTTGGCACCGTGCCGAATGGGAAGCAAGCACTCAAACCGGACAAGAGGCGAATCAAACCAAGCGCAACATTGATTACAACCTCTTTGCTAATCAGTTAGCGAACTACTGGTTCCCACAACTAGAGCAACAGGGTGTGGGCTTCCGCTTACCCGTTCCGGGTGGAGTGATAGAAAGTGGTATATTGAAAGCGAACTCGCCATTCCCTGGACTCACCATTGAGTACTCAACCGATAATGGTGCAAGCTGGCAGACCTATGATGCGGCGAACGCTCCTCACGTCACTGCACCAGTGCAGCTGCGTACCATTTCAGGTGATCGAGTAAGTCGAGTCAGTAAAATTCAATAATCAAGCTATTACACAGCTTAGAAAAAACAAAGCCCCGTCGACAAGACGGGGCTTTTTATTGGATCTTGGATAGATGGAAAATGAAAAGACATCTACTCGGCAGGCAGTTTAAAGCAAGGCATAAAGGGCCAGGCTTTATTGAACTTCCAAATACAAAAAAGCCCCGACCGTGAGGTCAGGGCTTGGTGTTTTCTCATCAAAGTCTTACGCATATCCGCTTTGATGATTAAATCTGTTTTTGCCTTCAGATTTTTCCAAAAATCTGAAAACAAGAAAGCAAGCCTGGCGATGTCCTACTCTCACATGGGGAGACCCCACACTACCATCGGCGCT
>NZ_MUEZ01000029.1:0-14364 GCF_001996015.1 Salinivibrio sp. ML198 | reverse complement strand
CGGGTGAAATAAAACCTCTTTTTGACTCCCCTAACGCTTGGCGTTAAGTAGGCCGGCCATCTTAATCTTTTAAAAACTCACGTCAAGCGTTTATTTTTATTTGATTTTTTGCCCCGACATGGCCGCTGAACGCTTGCCCTGCGTGCCGTGTCGATGGAGGCGCATTATAGAGAAACCACTCACCTTCGCAAGACTAAAAAGCGACTTTTTTTAGAAAAAGTCGCCGTTCGGTCAAACAATCAGCGTTATGGCCTAAAAGCGGGCAAATTGCTCGCTAAATTCCGCCACTTTTCGCCAATCCGTGTATTCAACCTCTTTGGTCGTATCCGTCTCCCCACCCGTGATATGCATGATGAAGCGAATCATCACTCGATCAAACCATTTATAACGTGGATAGTAGAGTGCGCCGGCAAAGACACCATGCAGTTCGGGGGTCCAGGGTGACTTTTCGATAAACTTACGGCTATAAGCGCTGGTTTCTGGCGTATCTTTCCCCGGTTTACGCGCGGTGAGATTGACACTAAAAAATGCTGCTTTCACGGTTTTAAGCTGATCTGCATGCGCATCAATGAATTGATATAGCTTTTTATTAAAATGGCCATAGCGAATAGACGCACCAATCAGTATCCGATCGTATTGGCTGAGATCAATGTCTGGCCGCTGATGAATATCTTTCACCTCACACTGCGCCGAAACCCCCAGCTGTTGCTCGATAAAATGCAGGATTTTCTTGGTCTGCCCTTCTCGGCTGGAATGTAGCAGTAAGACTTTTTGCGTTGCGTTGCTTTGCTCGCTCATGTCCTCTCCTTCCCCATACGGCTAGCTCCGCCAGAATGTGGGAGTAAATAAAACCAATAATGTGAATATTTCTAAACGACCGAATAGCATGGCAAGGATCAATACCCACTTCGCCGTGTCATTAATATCGCCAAAGTGAGCAGCCACTTCGCCTAGCCCTGGGCCTAGGTTATTGAGGGTCGCTGCAACGGCTGAAAACGCCGTTAGCTCTTCAATGCCAGTGGCTATCAAGGCCAACATACAAATGACAAATACCAGCGCGTAGGCGGAGAAGAACCCCCATACGGCATCAACCACTTGCTGCCGTAGCGCCTTATTACCCACTTTGATGGTGTATACCGCGCGAGGGTGCACCAAGCGTTTCAATTCTCGCGTTCCTTGGAGTGACAACAGCAAGATACGAATGACCTTCATCCCGCCACCGGTCGAGCCTGCACACCCACCAATAAATGACGAGAACAAGAGTAAAACGGGGAGGAACAACGGCCAATGGGCAAAGGTTGTGGTGGTATACCCCGCGGTGGTTGATATTGATACCGACTGAAATAGCGCCTGGGTGAAGGTTTCTGTGGCGCTCTCATAAACCTGATGCCCGCTCAGCATGGTAAACACCACCAGCCATAGTAGGAACTGAATCACCAAAAACGCGCGAAATTCTGGATCACGCAAGTAAAACTTTAGATTGAGCCCATTATTGGCAAAGGCGGCGAAATGGAGAGAAAAGTTACACGCAGAGATCAACAGAAACACCACAGTGATGAGATTAACCGCAGTGCTATCAAAGTGACCAATGCTGGCATCATGGGTTGAGAACCCGCCGATGGCAACGGTCGAAAAGCTGTGCCCAATGGCATCAAAGGCAGACATGCCCGCCAGCCAGTAGGCCAAGGCACAACTTACGGTTAAAGTCAGATAAATGTACCAGAGCACCTTGGCAGTCTCAGCGATCCGAGGTGTCATCTTGGTATCTTTCACGGGGCCAGGGATCTCGGCGCGATAAAGCTGCATCCCCCCGATGCCGAGTACCGGTAAGATGGCCACCGCCAGGACAATGATCCCCATACCACCAAACCACTGTAGCAACTGCCGATAGAACAAAATCGCTTTAGGTAACTCATCTAGCCCCACAATGACGGTTGCGCCCGTCGTGGTTAAACCAGAAAAGGACTCAAAAAACGCCTCGCTCACGGAAAGATCGGGCTGTTCAGACAGCATCAACGGAACTGCCCCTGCACTGCCGATCACCGTCCAGAATAATACAACAATCAAAAAGCCATCACGTGCTTTGAGTTCATGCCGATAATTTCGATTGGGGAACCAAAGTAACCCGCCACCCGCGAGTAGTAGAAAAAACGTCAAAACAAAAGGATAGCCCGCACCATCACGATAGATAAACGCAACCAATGCAGGCGCTAACATGGTGATGCTGAACAGGGCCAGCAGGAGTCCGACAATGCGGGTAATGGAACGAAATTGCATAGCCTGACGTGGCCCTCTTATCGGCGGTAGCGACTTTCTACCGTCTCGTCGTTACACGTAAAGCAGGCTAAGTGCCTGACGTTGTCTTATGTTCTAACGGGTGCGCGCTTGCTTGTCCGCGGGTTTGATTTTTAAGTGCTTCAAGAAACACATCGATATAGCGCGCATCGATACGCACACTCAATCGCACATTATGGCTGAATTCTGCATCGAGCTGAACGCCATCGTACTGCTTGAGTAGCGATTCTATCGTATCAATGTGAGCATATTCACAGCTTATCGTGTAAGGGACTGTCACTGCCACTTCTCGCGTGGTCAAAAGGCCCAGGGCTTGCTGCACACTACTGCCATACGCTTTGACCAAGCCCCCAGTACCCAGTTTAATCCCGCCAAAATAGCGTACTACCACGGCACAAATCTCACCGACGTTCGCACCAGATAACTGCGCAAGCATCGGCTTGCCTGCCGTTCCCGCTGGCTCACCATCATCGCCACACCCCCATTGCACGGAAGATTCAGGCCGGCCTGCGACAAATGCCCAGCAGTGATGCCGTGCATCAGGATACGCTTCTCGCAACGATTGAATAAATTGCTTTGCCTCTTGTTCTCCGGGCGTATGAGCAAGATACGTAATAAACCGGCTTTTTTTGATTTCAAGCTCGTGCCTCACGGTGTCAGCAGGCACTGCGTATGGGGTGATAGGCATCATGGTACAACCTTTATGTCTCAGCGATGCACTGTATCATATTCCCTCAAGCACGACAGGGACTCGACCACAGTAAAAACAACCCACACCACATATTTTAAACATTTGTTTAACTTTTGGTTGTCATTTCTTATAACAATGATCCACACTAGGTCGCATCTGGTCTAACCAGAACACTATTCAACCAGGATGGTACTGCCAACGTGGAGAACAACCATGATCTACCAAGGAGATAACCTATCAGTTCGTGCTTTGGATAACGGCATTGCAGAACTGACCCTAGACAGCCAAGGTTCTGTCAACAAATTGGATCTGGCAACGCTAGAAAGCTTAGACCAAGCCCTCGATGCCTTGTCGGGTCGCGATGATATTAAAGGACTGCTGCTGACCTCTGCTAAATCAGCCTTTATTGTCGGCGCAGACATTACCGAATTTCTCGGATTGTTTGCCAAACCCGACCAAGAACTGTCTGATTGGGTATCTCGCGCCAATGCCATTTTCAATCGTTTAGAAGATTTACCCTATCCCACCCTTAGTGCCGTCAATGGCCATGCACTCGGCGGTGGCTGTGAGTGCATACTCGCGACCGATTTACGTGTAGCAGGTCAGGACGCGCGTATCGGTCTTCCTGAAACCAAGCTCGGTATTATGCCCGGCTTCGGTGGTACCGTGCGCTTGCCTCGACTTATCGGCGCCGATACCGCGATGGAAATCATCACTGCTGGGAAAGAAAAACGCGCGTCCGCGGCATTAAAAGAAGGCGTAGTGGATGCCGTTGTCGATAACGCGCACCTGCGTGACGCGGCGATTCGAATGCTAGGCCAAGCGATCGACGAAAAAATTGACTGGCAAAGCCGTCGCCAACAGAAAAAACAACCACTGAAGCTTAACCGCACCGAGGCAGCGATGAGCTTTACCATGGCCAAAGGCATGGTGGCACAAGTTGCAGGGAAACATTATCCGGCTCCAATGACGGCAGTGACGGCCATTGAAGAAGCCGCAGGGATGACACGCGATGAGGCACTTGAGGTTGAAAACCGCTATTTCGTCAAGCTAGCCAAAACCGATGTCGCACAAGCCTTGGTGGGCATTTTCCTCAATGACCAGGTCATCAAAGGCAACGCGAAAAAAGCTGCCAAACAAGGTAAAGATACACAACGTGGTGCGGTATTAGGCGCAGGCATCATGGGCGGCGGCATTGCCTATCAATCGGCACTGAAAGGCGTGCCGGTGATGATGAAAGACATCGCCCAAGCCTCACTCGACCTCGGTATGAAAGAAGCAACCAAGCTGCTGAATAAGCAGCTAGAGCGTGGTCGTGTCGATGGTTTTAAAATGGGCCAAGTATTGTCGTCAATCACCCCAAGTCTTCACTATGCGGGCATTGAGCAAAGTGACGTGATCGTCGAGGCCGTGGTCGAGAACCCGAAAGTGAAAACCAGCGTCCTCAAAGAAGTCGAAGCGCTAGTCAGTGACGACACGGTCATTGCGTCCAACACCTCTACCATTCCTATCAATACACTGGCGAAGTCATTGGCCCGTCCAGAAAACTTCTGTGGCATGCACTTCTTTAACCCGGTTCATCGCATGCCATTAGTGGAAGTGATTCGTGGCGAGAAAACCTCTGATGAAACCATCGCACGCGTGGTGGCTTACGCCGCCAAGATGGGTAAGTCGCCCGTGGTCGTCAACGACTGCCCCGGCTTTTTCGTCAACCGTGTATTGTTCCCCTACTTCCATGCCTTTAGCTTGCTACTTCGTGACGGGGTGGACTTCCAGCGCATTGATAAAATCATGGAAAAACAATTTGGCTGGCCGATGGGTCCGGCGTATCTGCTTGACGTGGTCGGTATTGATACCGCACATCATGCGCAGGCAGTGATGGCAGAAGGCTTCCCAGACCGCATGAGTAAGTCTGGCCGCGATGCCATTGATGTGATGTTTGAGGCCGAGCGCTTTGGTCAGAAGAATGGCAAAGGCTTCTACCGCTACACCACAGACAAAAAAGGCAAGCCGAAAAAAGAAGCCGATGAAGCCGTCCCTGCTTTGCTCGCACCCGTAATTGAAGGGGGTCAAGCAGAGATCAGTGACGAGGATATTATCGCTCGCATGATGGTGCCGATGATCAACGAAGTCGCCCGCTGTTTGGAAGAAAACATCATTGCCTCTCCGGCAGAAGCAGACATTGCTTTGGTTTACGGTATCGGCTTCCCGCCATTCCGAGGCGGTGCCTTCCGTTATGTCGATACTTTGGGTGTTGATAACTACGTCGCCATGGCTGACAAATTCTCTGAGCTCGGCGCTTTGTATCATGTTCCTACGGATATGAAACGTCGTGCCAGCGATAAACAGGCTTACTTTGATGTCACACCGGTCAACGCACCGCAATCAGCCTAAGTTTAAGGAGAGAACAATGAACAATGTAGTGATCGTTGACTGTATCCGTACCCCCATGGGCCGTTCGAAAGGCGGTGTGTTTCGCCACGTTCGTGCTGAAGATCTATCCGCGCACCTAATGAAGTCTCTATTGGTACGTAACCCTGGGGTAGACAGCACCAGTATTGAAGACATCTACTGGGGCTGTGTACAACAAACGCTCGAGCAAGGTTTCAACATTGCCCGTAATGCGGCGCTCCTTGCTGGCATTCCACATAGCGTGGGTGCCACCACGGTCAACCGCCTGTGTGGCTCGTCGATGCAGGCACTGCACGATGCGGCTCGCGCAATCATGGTCGGTGATGGCGACACCTTCTTGATTGGTGGTGTCGAACACATGGGCCACGTGCCAATGAACCATGGTGTCGACTTCCACCCTGGCTTATCTAAGTCAGTCGCTAAAGCCGCTGGCATGATGGGACTTACCGCAGAAATGCTCGGTCGCATGCATGGCATCAGTCGTGAAATGCAAGACCAGTTTGCCGCTCGTTCTCATGCCCGTGCGCATGCCGCCACCGTGGAAGGCCGTTTTAGAGATGAGATTGCGCCTATTGAGGGCCATGATGCCGATGGCTTACTCACTTTGGTGGAAGACGATGAAGTGATTCGTCCAGAAACCACCGTAGAGAGCCTCGCTGGTTTACGCCCCGCCTTTGACCCTGCCAATGGCACAGTAACCGCTGGCTCGTCGTCGGCACTATCGGATGGTGCCTCTGCAATGTTGGTGATGAGTGAAGAAAAGGCCAAAGCCTTGGGGCTGCCTATCCGTGCACGTATCCGTGCCATGGGCGTCGCCGGCTGTGACCCATCCATTATGGGATATGGTCCGGTCCCAGCGACCAAAAAAGCGCTCAAACGTGCGGGCCTAAGCATCGATGACATTGACTTGGTCGAACTGAATGAGGCATTTGCCGCCCAGTCTCTGCCTTGTGTCAAAGATCTTGGCCTGATGGATAAAGTGGATGACAAAGTTAACCTCAACGGTGGTGCAATTGCACTGGGTCACCCGCTAGGCTGTTCCGGCGCACGCATCTCGACCACCTTACTACATCAAATGGAGCGCCAAGATGCTACCTTAGGCTTAGCGACCATGTGCATTGGTCTCGGTCAGGGGATTGCGACAGTGTTCGAACGCGTCTAACCACAATGCGCACTTTCATCAATAAAGAGCGGCTACGTCCGCTCTTTTTTTGGCTTGCGTCATCCCGCACGCAATCGCATAGTGATTGATGTAACGCATGTGGTGGTAACATCATCTGGCCTAGTATGGCCACTCACTGACTTCAACCGGGAGAATGCCATGTTTAACGCGCTTGTCCTTGAACAACACGAAAAGCAAACCCTCGCCAAAATCACCTCACTCGATGATGACCTTCTTCCAGAAGGCAATGTCACCGTCAATGTTGATTTCAGCTCCCTCAATTATAAAGACGGCTTAGCCATTACCGGCAAAGGTAAGATTGTTCGCCAATTCCCCATGGTGCCAGGGATCGACTTTGCCGGCACAGTTGCCGATAGCCAACACCCCGACTATCAACCCGGAGATAAAGTGGTGCTCACTGGTTGGGGCGTCGGTGAAGCACACTGGGGAGGCATGGCAGAGAAAGCGCGTGTTAATGGCGACTGGCTCGTTCCCCTTCCTGAGGGGCTCACTGCGCAACAAGCAATGATGGTAGGCACCGCGGGGTTTACCGCGATGTTATGTGTGCAAGCCTTAATCGATGGTGGCGTCAAACCTGAAGATGGCCCAGTGTTAGTCACCGGTGCCAGTGGCGGCGTTGGCTCTGTCGCGGTCACCTTATTGCATGCGTTGGGCTATCGCGTCAGTGCCGTCACAGGCCGACTTGAAGCCAACCAAGCGTGGCTTAAGCAACTAGGCGCTGACGAAGTGCAACCGCGTGAGTCCTTTAGCGCACCAGGTCGCCCGCTGGACAAGCAACAGTGGGCAGGCGCAATTGATACCGTGGGCAGTCAAATGCTCGCCAATGTCCTTTCACAAATCCAGTACGGTGGCACAGTTGCCGCATGCGGCCTTGCCGGCGGTTTCGATTTACCCGCCACTGTGATGCCGTTTATTTTGCGCAATGTGCGATTGCAAGGTGTCGATTCAGTCTCTTGCCCGAAAGCGCAACGTCAAGCTGCGTGGCAGTCACTGACCAAGCTATTGCCCGCCAGTTACTTTGAACAGGCGTGCCACACCATCGCACTGGCGCAAACCCCAGAGTATGCGGATAAAATTATTCAGGGCGAGGTGAAAGGCCGCGTCGTTATCGAGATCGCTCACCAAGACTAATCCGCGCAAAAAGGCCAATCTTTATTACGGGTTGGCCTTTATTGGCGACGTGCAGACAAAAAAAATCCCGCTCGAAGAGCGGGGAAGCCCAAGAAAACTGGGAGTGAGTGTAGCTGTTGAGTGAGTTAGCCTAGTCAGGCTGCGAGCGTGGCGTTGAGGTCGATAAGGCTTCTACCAATAACCCCAAGGCTGCGGCGCAGATTGCTAGTGTTGCCAAGAGAGTGTGCTCATGACTGTGCGTTAATCCCCAAAAAGCGAGTCCGCTAAGCCCTGTGTAAGCAGCGATACGGTGTCCATAAGCCAAGCTCAATGTGCTCGTTTGTGCTTTTCTCATGATCCCGCCTTTCGTTAACGACTTGTTAAATAATTTACACAACTCATTTACAAGCGCAACCCTGTTTGAATAATTTGTCGCCATAAGTATGATCAGGTCGACACTTTTTGAGGTAAAAATAATGACACTCGCTTTTGACCACGCCGATCTTCAACTTGATGCCTTAGGCCTGCGCTGCCCGGAGCCTGTAATGATGGTACGTAAACGTATCCGTCATATGGACGAGGGACAAACCTTG
This sequence comes from Salinivibrio sp. ML198, assembly GCF_001996015.1. Classification (NCBI taxonomy): domain Bacteria; kingdom Pseudomonadati; phylum Pseudomonadota; class Gammaproteobacteria; order Vibrionales; family Vibrionaceae; genus Salinivibrio; species Salinivibrio sp. ML198. Next base: position 6,080 of record NZ_MUEZ01000029.1, on the reverse strand, counting down.
CTGATTACCGCCGATGATCCCTCAACCACGCGTGATATTCCCAGCTTTTGTCGTTTTATGGATCACACCCTTATCGCAGCCCAAACAGAGAGCGTGCCGTTTCAGTTTTTGATCAAAAAAGGGCTGGCATAACGCCAACCCTTACTCATTCATCATTGTCCTGCGTTAGCTCAGTAGATACCAAGTATCGAGCACAGCCAATGCGGCAAACATCGCCGCCGCGAGCACCCGCACGACAGCAAGCGGGACATGGCGCTGAATTTTATCACCCGCCAGCACCACAGGGACATTGGCTAGCAACATACCAATGGTTGATCCAATCACTACCACCCACAACGCTTCATTAAACTGTGCGCCCAATGCGGTCGTGGCGAGCTGGGTTTTATCGCCAATTTCTGCGACAAAGAACGCACTGAAGCTCGCCCAAAACGCGCTTTTGCCCTGAATACCTTCATCCTCAAGCTTATCCGGGATCAGCATCCATACCGCCATCACGCCAAAACTGATGATCAAAATAATATGCAATACGGTATCGGTCAGAATATCGGCCGCAACCACGCCGAGCCAAGCAGCAATGGCGTGATTGACTAACGTCGCCAATAAAATGGCACTGATAATCACCGCAGGTTTACGAAAACGTGTCGCTAACGCCAGCGATAGTAGTTGGGTTTTATCCCCGATTTCCGCCAAGGTGACGGTAGAGATAGAAATGGCAAGAACGCTCATGACATTGCTCATCTGGGGCAGGGCTTATTATGATTCAACCACGACAACACACGCCCCACCCCGGTTCGTGCGATTGTCGTTGGTCTCGTCAAGCCCAGAGCACCTAATGGCAGGCTTGCAATCACCATGAAGATTTTGCTTCAACTATGTTGATGATTGCCCCACTGACTGTGCAGTGGTCGACTACTCCCCAAGACGGCGCTAGTGTACGATTTGAACAATCGCTTGGCAACTTCTATTCCTCTTGCCCCTGCACGGAGAAAATAAGCGCCTCAAAGGCGCACAAAAATCCGCCAGCCCCCTACTGCTTGAGCGCGCTGCGAGTTATAATTGCCAGCTATTTTCTCCATTCATCAACTCGCGCGAACCTGACAATGCATAAATTCGATATCAAAACCTTTCAGGGTATGATCCTCGCGCTGCAGGATTATTGGGCCCAGCAAGGCTGTACCATTGTTCAGCCGCTAGACATGGAAGTGGGTGCAGGTACCTCCCACCCAATGACATGCTTGCGTGCACTTGGTCCAGAGCCCATTGCAGCGGCTTACGTTCAACCTTCTCGTCGTCCTACCGATGGGCGTTATGGCGAGAACCCGAACCGTCTGCAGCACTACTACCAGTTTCAAACCATCCTGAAGCCGTCACCCGATAACATTCAAGAGCTGTATTTAGGCTCGCTGCGAGTGCTGGGAATTGACCCAGAAGTCCACGACATTCGCTTTGTGGAAGATAACTGGGAAAACCCAACGCTTGGCGCTTGGGGCCTCGGCTGGGAAGTCTGGCTGAACGGGATGGAGATCACCCAGTTTACCTACTTCCAGCAAGTCGGCGGATTGGAATGTAAACCGGTCACCGGTGAGATTACCTACGGTATCGAACGTCTGGCGATGTACATTCAAGAAGTCGATTCTGTGTATGATCTGGTTTGGACCGATGGCCCATTTGGCAAAGTCACCTACGGCGATATTTTCCACCAAAACGAAGTGGAGCAATCGACCTATAACTTTGAACACGCTGATGTTGATTTTCTGTTCCGCTACTTTGATCAGTGCGAAGCCGAAAGTACCAAGCTTCTGGATCTCGAGCAGCCGCTCCCTTTGCCTGCTTACGAACAGATCCTAAAAGCCGGTCATGCGTTCAACCTGCTGGATGCGCGTAAAGCCATCTCAGTGACTGAACGTCAACGCTATATTCTGCGCATTCGCACACTGACTAAACGTGTCGCCGAAGCCTACTACGCATCTCGCGAAGCGCTGGGCTTCCCGATGTGCCGACACACCAAATAAGGGAGCATCATGGCAACGCAAAATTTCCTGATTGAGCTCGGCACTGAAGAGCTACCACCCACAGCCTTGCGCACCTTGGCTGAAGCTTTTGCCAGCCAATTCGACGCACAATTGAAAGACGCTGATCTGAGCCACCAAGGCATTACTTGGTACGCCTCCCCACGTCGCTTAGCACTTAAAGTGGCGGCGTTGAGCGATCGCCAGCCAGATAAAGTGGTTGAGAAGCGCGGTCCTGCGGTCAGTGCCGCCTTTGACGCAGATGGCAACCCCACCAAAGCGGCCATGGGTTGGGCGCGCGGTAACGGGATTGACGTGAGCGAGGCCGAGCGCCTAAAAACCGATAAAGGTGAATGGTTGCTGTATCGTCAACACGTACCCGGTCAAGCCATCGACACCTTATTGCCGGTACTGGCCGATAACGCCCTAGGCAAGCTGCCTATTCCTAAACCCATGCGCTGGGGTGACAAAGACACCCAGTTTATCCGCCCAGTGAAAACCTTGGTGATGCTGTATGGGGACACCTTGATTGAAGGCACTATCCTAGGCGTGGCGTCTGATCGCGTGATTCGAGGTCACCGCTTTATGGGTGTATCGAGCCTAACGCTGGATCATGCTGACCAATACCCAGAGCGTCTTGAGCGTGAAGGTAAAGTCATGGCCGATTATGAAAAGCGTAAGGCGTTGATTATTAAAGATGCCAAAGCAGCGGCTGACGCAGTTGGCGGGATTGCTGAGCTTGATGAAGACTTGGTTGAAGAAGTCACCTCACTGGTAGAATGGCCAGTGGTACTGACGGCCTCTTTCGAGGACAAGTTCCTTAAGGTGCCATCAGAAGCGCTGGTGTACACCATGAAAGGCGACCAAAAGTACTTCCCGGTTTATGACGCTAACGGCGAGCTACTGCCCAAGTTCATCTTCGTGTCGAACATTGAATCGAAAGATCCGGCGCAGGTTATCTCAGGGAATGAAAAAGTCGTGCGTCCTCGCCTCGCGGATGCGGAGTTCTTCTTTGATACTGACCGCAAGCGCCCATTGATTGATCGCCTGCCAGAGCTTGATAGCGCGGTATTCCAAAAGCAATTAGGTACCATCAAAGATAAAACCGATCGCATTACTGCACTCGCAGGACAGATTGCAGAGCGTATCGGCGCCGACAAGTCACACACTGAGCGCGCGGGCCAACTGGCTAAGTGCGATCTCATGACCTCGATGGTGTTTGAGTTCACCGAAACCCAAGGCGTGATGGGCATGCACTATGCGCGTCATGATGGCGAGCCCGAAGCCGTAGCGCTGGCACTGAATGAGCAATACTGGCCGCGCTTTGCCGGTGATAAGCTACCTACCACGCCGGTCTCTTCAGCACTCGCGATGGCTGACAAAATGGATACCATCGTGGGCATCTTTGGTATTGGTCAAGCACCGAAAGGGAGCGACCCCTTCGCCCTGCGTCGGGCCGCGTTAGGCGTTCTACGTATTATCGTCGAGAACGGCTATCAGCTTGAGCTTGTCGACCTCATCCGTGATGCCAAAGCTCAGTACGATGACCGTCTGACTCACAAAGAGGTAGAGGCGGATGTCCTCGACTTTATGCTAGGTCGTTTCCGCGCTTGGTACCAAGATATGGGCTATAGCGTTGATATCATCCAAGCCGTGTTGGCACGTCGTCCAACCAAGCCTGCTGATTTTGACAGCCGCGTTAAAGCGGTGTCGCACTTCCGCAGTCTTGAAGAAGCCGAAGCACTTGCCGCGGCCAACAAGCGTGTAGGCAATATCTTGGCCAAGTATGACGGCGAGCTCCCTAGCAGCGTCGATACTAGCTTGCTACAAGAAGACGCTGAAAAAGCATTGGCGGACGTGGTCGCTGAGAAAGTCGCTGCGGTTAAACCTTTATTTGCTGACAGCGATTATCAAGGCGCGTTGACGGAGCTGGCGCAATTGCGTACACCGGTTGATACCTTCTTTGATAACGTGATGGTTATGGCAGATGATCCTGCACTGAAAGCCAACCGTTTGGCGATGCTTCACCTTATCCGTGAGCAGTTCCTCAACGTGGCAGATATTTCTGTTCTACAGAAGTAATTATCAGCAACACACGATTCAGCCCCGCTATGACGCGGGGCTTTTTTTGGGTGTTGATACGCGGACGCCCCTCTTCGCTACCAATTCTCATCTACCTTGCTACCAGCTCTCAGCCTCGTTGGCTACCCAATTTAATGACGCTAATCACCCTGTTTGTCGAGCCAAGCCGAGTTGGTTTCACGTGGAACACTTGGATTTCTACCCCTCTAAGCGACTTTCGCCCTAGTGTGTACCGATAACGTAACAACCCCGTCAACCATACCCTTTAATGACGAGACGATAACAAACTTACCATGCTTTCTTTTACACAATAGATTGTTGTATGTTGATTGCAGCTTAACCACAACATCGATACAGATATTTAAAGGCAGTAATCATGGAAGTCACTCACTTTGGCGAGAAGTTCGCCAATCACTCGGGCATCACACAATTAATGGACGATCTTAATGACGGCTTACGTAATCCAGACGCCATTATGTTGGGGGGCGGCAACCCCGCGGCGATCCCGGAAATGCTCGACTACTTTAAGACGCTAAGCCAATCAATGCTCGACGACGGTAGTCTCGTTCACGCCATGGCAAACTACGATGGTCCACAAGGAAAATCGGCATTACTCAATGCCCTCGCCGAGCTGCTGAATAAGACTTATGGCTGGCAGCTGTCAAGCAAAAACATCATGCTGACCAATGGCAGCCAAAGTGCATTCTTTTATCTGTTTAACCTATTAGCGGGACGCTACGCCGATGGCAGCCACAAAAAAATCTTGTTGCCCCTCGCCCCCGAGTATATCGGCTATGGTGACGCCGGTATCAACGACGATATCTTTGTTAGCTACCAACCTGACATTGAATTATTGGATAACCGCCAATTCAAATACCACGTCGACTTTAGCCGCCTAACGATTGATGAAAGCATTGGCGCCATCTGTGCTTCCCGCCCGACTAACCCGACCGGGAATGTGCTAACCGATAGCGAAATCCAACAACTGGACCAACTCGCACGCGACAACAATATTCCTCTGATCATCGATAACGCTTATGGCACGCCCTTCCCGGATATTATTTTTGAAGACGTTGCACCGTTCTGGAATGACAACACCATACTCTGCTCGAGCCTCAGTAAGCTAGGTTTGCCTGGTGTGCGTTGCGGGATTGTGATTGCCAATGAAACGGTGATCAATGCGATGTCCAACATCAATGGTATCGTCAGCCTGTCGCCAAACAGTGTGGGGCCAGCAATGGCACTAGCAATGATAGAACGCGGTGATCTTTTACGCTTAAGCAAAGACGTCGTTCGTCCTTTCTACCAGCAAAAGTCACAGCGCACATTAAAGATGGTGCTTGAGACCATTAATGATGAGCGAGTTCGTGTTCATAAGCCAGAAGGAGCTATCTTCCTGTGGCTCTGGTTTAACGAGCTCCCAATCTCTACCCAAGAGTTATATAAACGCTTAAAAGCCCGCGGTGTACTGGTTGTCCCCGGAGAGTATTTCTTTATTGGTGTCGATCACGAAGGCTGGGATCATGCTAAGCAATGCATACGCATGAACTATGTCCAAGAGGATGATGCTATGCAACAAGGTATAAAAGTGATTGCTGAAGAAGTCGCGCGCGCCTACGACGAAGGATAAGTTTTGGTTTCACGTGGAACACAGATACATACATGTTCCACGTGAAACCTTTCATTAGACCTCTGGCAACGAGAAAATGCGCCATAACATTTTCCTAATTGGCCTCTATCTAACCTACCTTCCTAACCTACCTTCTTCTGCTGACGGACTACTTTCTCCTTTCGTCAGCTTAAGCCTTAATCACCGGTCGCTTGATCTAACTATCGAACCATTCTGCACCCCATATTTCCAAAAGGGGTAATACGGCGCAGTGTGAACAATCATTTGGTTTGGCTTGGCTTGGCTTGGCTTGGCTTGGCTTGGCTTGGCTTGGCTTGGCTTGGCTTGGCTTGGCTTGGCTTGGCTTGGCTTGGCTTGGC
>NZ_MUEZ01000028.1:0-15754 GCF_001996015.1 Salinivibrio sp. ML198 | reverse complement strand
CACCAAGTTCGAGTCAGAAGTATACGTACTGGGCAAAGACGAAGGTGGCCGTCATACGCCGTTCTTCAAAGGCTATCGTCCACAGTTCTACTTCCGTACAACTGACGTAACCGGTACTATCGAGCTGCCAGAAGGCGTTGAGATGGTAATGCCTGGTGACAACATCAAGATGGTTGTTGAGCTGATCGCACCTATCGCGATGGACGAAGGTCTACGCTTCGCTATCCGTGAAGGTGGCCGTACTGTAGGCGCGGGTGTTGTTGCTAACATCATCGCTTAATTTGATAGACATCTTGTCTTATCAATCAAAGGGAGCGCATTTGCGCTCCCTTTTTGTTTGCGCTTTCTTTCGCGATAACTTGATATAAATGAGTTAGTCATCAATAACCAAGCGTTATATAAAAACCCTTTACCTTGAAAGCAATGCGAACTATTCTCGTTATAGTTAATGTTTTGAGATGACAGAGATGTTAGTTTGTATTTGCCACAGCGTGTCGGATAAGACCATTAAGCATTGGGTGCGTCAGCAAGGCGTCACCAGTATCCGTGAGTTACGCCAGCTGACCCCTCTGGGTTCGCAATGTGGTAAATGTGTACGTCAAGCCAAAGAGGTAATATATGACGAGAGCCAACTGATCACGCTACAAAAAGCGAGTTAACCTGCAGTCAATATTTGACAGCCTCCTTATGGGTTCTACATTTGTTAAGTAGAACCCATAAGGAGGCTTTTGCCATGAAAGGCGATCCAAAATCGATAGCGTTTCTCAACACGGTACTCGGCAATGAACTGATTGCGATTAATCAGTACTTTTTGCATGCGCGCATGCTTAAAGACTGGGGCTTAAAAGTCATCGCGGACAAAGAATATGAAGAGTCCATTGATGAGATGAAACATGCGGACAAGCTCATTGAGCGTATCTTGTTTTTAGAAGGGACGCCCAATTTGCAAGATTTAGGCAAGTTACGCATTGGTGAAGATACACAAGAAATTTTCGAGTGTGATTTGGCGCTAGAGATGCAAGCGCACGAAGACTTGAAAGAAGCGATTGCTTACACCGAAAGCATCCGTGATTTCGTGTCGCGCGATCTGTTCCAGTATATCCTCGATGATGAGGAAGAGCACATTGATTGGTTGGAGACTCAGCTGGGTCTGATTGATAAAGTGGGTATCGCCAACTACAACCAAGCACAGATAATCGAAGACGCCAGCGATAAAGCTTAAGACGGCGCTCAACGTCTCGAGGTAGATGAACGCACCCTGTCGGGTGCGTTTTTGTTTGGGCTTATTTTTTAACCAAGGCTTGCAAAGCTATCGCGCATCGGTATAATGCCCGGCACTGCTTAAGTCATTGCGACTTCCGACGCAGTTGTGAACCAATGAGCATCGAGGAATGGAACAGTAAACTGTTCGTTTAATGTATACTCCGCTTATGTTCGCAGTCATAGAATAATGGCTGACAATGTGCCTAATTTTGGCACTACGGTTTCACATAAATTAATCGGCATTCCCTCGTCTTAATGAGGTGGAATGGCGATATTGTTTGTGTAAATATTTTAGAATTTGGAGCTCTGTCTCATGCAGAACCAACGTATCCGTATCCGCCTTAAGGCGTTCGATCATCGTTTGATCGATCAGTCTACCGCGGAAATCGTTGAAACCGCTAAGCGCACTGGCGCACAGGTTAAGGGACCAATCCCTCTACCTACTCGTAAAGAGCGCTTCACCGTTCTTATTTCTCCGCACGTAAACAAAGACGCACGTGACCAGTACGAAATTCGTACTCACAAACGTCTGATCGACATCGTTGAGCCAACAGATAAAACTGTTGACGCTCTGATGCGTCTTGACCTTGCTGCGGGCGTTGATGTTCAAATCAGCCTGGGTTAAGGGGGAGTAGATAATGATTGGTCTAGTCGGTCGTAAAGTCGGTATGACTCGTATCTTCAACGAAGATGGCGTTTCTATCCCGGTAACCGTAGTTGAAGTTGAAGCTAACCGTGTTGCGCAGGTGCGTAAGCCTGACGTTGACGGTTATGCCGCAATTCAAATCACTACAGGCGAGAAGAAAGCAAGCCGTGTTAACAAGGCACAAGCTGGTCACTTTGCGAAAGCAGGTGTTGAAGCAGGCCGCGGTTTGTGGGAATTCCGTCTGGAAAATGGTGAAGAGTTCGAAGTTGGCGCTGAGCTAAACGTCGATCTTTTCTCTGAAATCAAAAAAGTAGACGTTACTGGCACGTCAAAAGGTAAGGGCTTCCAAGGCGGCGTTAAGCGTTGGAACTTCCGTACTCAAGACATGAGCCACGGTAACTCTTTGTCTCACCGTGCACCTGGTTCTATCGGACAATGTCAGAGCCCAGGTCGCGTATTCAAAGGCAAAAAAATGGCAGGTCACATGGGTGCTGAGCGTGTAACGACTCAAAACCTAGAGATCGTACGTGTTGACGCTGAGCGCAATCTGCTCCTTATTAAAGGTGCAGTCCCAGGTGCGACAGGTGGCAACGTGATCGTTAAACCAGCCGTTAAAGCGTAACGTCGAGGAGATAGTAATGGAATTGGTAGTCAAAGGCGCCGACGCGCTAACTGTTTCCGAAACTACCTTCGGGCGTGAATTCAACGAGTCCCTGGTTCACCAGGTAGTCGTTGCATACGCAGCTGGTGCCCGTCAAGGTACTCGCGCTCAGAAAACTCGTTCAGACGTGTCTGGTGGCGGTGCTAAGCCATGGCGTCAGAAGGGTACTGGTCGCGCCCGTGCAGGTACAATCCGCAGCCCAATCTGGCGCAGCGGTGGTGTCACTTTCGCAGCACGTCCTCAGGACCACGCTCAGAAAGTAAACAAAAAGATGTACCGTGGTGCTCTTAAGAGCATCCTGTCAGAGCTGGTTCGTCAAGAGCGTTTGATCGTTGTTGATAACTTCTCTGTTGAAGCACCAAAAACTAAAGAGCTTGTCGCTAAGCTGAAAGAGCTTGAGCTGAACGATGCTCTGATCGTCACTGCCGAAGTTGATGAGAACCTGTTCCTTGCGGCACGTAACCTTTATAAGGTTGACGTACGCGATACAGATACCATCGACCCAGTTAGCTTGATCGCTTTCGACAAAGTCGTGATGACTGCTGATGCAGTTAAACAAGTTGAGGAGATGCTGGCATGATCACTGAAGAGCGTATCCTAAAAGTTCTGCGTGCTCCGCACATCTCTGAAAAAGCGACGATGGCCGCTGAAAACAACAACACCGTTGTATTCAAAGTCGCCAAAGAAGCAACTAAAAAAGAGATCAAAGCGGCAGTTGAAAAACTGTTCGAAGTTGAAGTGAAGTCTGTTCGTACTCTTCTTGTGAAGGGTAAGACCAAACGTCAAGGTATGCGTGAAGGCCGTCGTAGCGACTGGAAAAAAGCGTATGTTGCCTTGAAAGAAGGTCAGGACATCGACTTCGTTGGCGGCGCTGAGTAAGACGGAGGAGTAAAAGCAAATGGCTATTATCAAATGTAAGCCGACTTCACCGGGTCGTCGTCACCTTGTTAAAGTGGTTAACCATGATCTGTACAAAGGTAAACCATATGCACCACTGCTAGAGAAAAACTCTAAGTCTGGTGGTCGCAATAACAACGGTCGAATCACAGTGCGTCACATCGGTGGTGGTCACAAGCATCATTACCGTGTAATTGACTTCAAACGTACTAAAGACGGTATCCCAGCGAAAGTTGAGCGTCTCGAGTACGATCCGAACCGTAGTGCAAACATCGCGCTTGTACTGTATACGGACGGTGAACGTCGTTACATCATCGCACCAAAAGGCCTAAAAGCCGGTGATCAGATCCAATCTGGTGCAGATTCAGCTATCAAGGTAGGTAACACCCTGCCAATGCGTAACATCCCAGTGGGTTCTACTATCCACAATATCGAGCTTAAGCCTGGTAAAGGTGGTCAGTTAGCTCGTTCTGCGGGTGCATATGCGCAAATCGTAGCTCGTGACGGCGCGTACGTCACACTCCGCCTGCGCAGCGGTGAAATGCGTAAGGTTCTTGCTGAAGGTCGTGCGACTCTTGGTGAAGTGGGTAACTCTGAGCACATGCTACGCGAACTGGGTAAAGCCGGTGCCGCGCGCTGGAAAGGCGCACGTCCAAGCGTACGTGGTGTTGCAATGAACCCGATTGACCACCCACACGGTGGTGGTGAAGGCCGTACCTCAGGTGGTCGTCATCCAGTATCACCTTGGGGTATGCCAACTAAAGGCTTCAAGACCCGTAAGAACAAACGTACCGACAAGTACATCGTACGTCGTCGTAACAAGTAATTATTATCAGAGGATAAGCCATGCCACGTTCTCTCAAGAAAGGTCCTTTTATTGACCTGCACTTGCTGAAGAAGGTAGAGAAAGCGGTGGAAAGCGGTGACAAGAAGCCTTTAAAGACTTGGTCCCGTCGTTCAATGATCATCCCACAGATGATCGGATTGACCATCGCTGTCCATAATGGTCGTCAGCACGTACCCGTTTTCGTTTCTGAAGAAATGATCGGTCACAAGCTGGGCGAGTTTGCACCAACACGTACTTATCGCGGCCATGCTGCTGATAAGAAAGCTAAGAAGCGTTAAGGGGTAAGAAATGGAAGCTATTGCTAAACATCGCTTTGCTCGTATCTCGCCTCAAAAAGCACGTTTGGTTGCGGATCAAGTGCGCGGTAAAGACGTAGCACAAGCACTGGAACTACTGACTTTCAGCAACAAAAAAGCTGCTGACCTGGTTAAGAAAGTGTTGGAATCTGCTATTGCAAACGCCGAGCATAACGAAGGTGCGGATATCGACGATCTAAGCGTCGCCAAAGTCTTCGTTGATGAAGGCCCAATCATGAAGCGTATTATGCCTCGTGCAAAAGGCCGTGCCGATCGCATCTTGAAGCGTTCTAGCCACATCACTGTTGTTGTAGCAGACCGCTAAGAGACGAGGAGATAAAGCAATGGGTCAAAAAGTACATCCTAATGGTATTCGTCTTGGCATTGTTAAGCCTTGGAATTCCACTTGGTTTGCTAATAACCAAGATTTCGCTGACAACCTAGACGGCGACTTTAAGGTACGTCAGTTCTTGAACAATGAACTGAAAAAAGCGTCAGTCTCTCGCATCGTTATCGAGCGTCCTGCTAAGAGTGTTCGTGTGACTATTCACACTGCACGTCCTGGTGTGGTTATCGGTAAGAAAGGTGAAGATGTTGAGAAGCTGCGCGCTCACGTTGCAAAACTAGCCGGTGTACCAGCGCAAATCAACATCGCTGAAGTACGTAAGCCTGAGCTAGATGCGCAACTTGTTGGCGACAGCATCGCATCACAGCTAGAGCGCCGTGTTATGTTCCGTCGTGCGATGAAGCGCGCGGTACAAAACGCTATGCGCCTAGGTGCCAAAGGTATCAAAGTAGAAGTAAGCGGCCGTCTTGGCGGCGCTGAAATCGCTCGTACCGAGTGGTACCGTGAAGGCCGTGTGCCACTGCACACCCTTCGTGCTGACATTGATTACGCAACTTCTTCTGCTCACACCCAGTACGGTGTAATCGGCATTAAAACCTGGATCTTCAAAGGTGAAATCCTAGGTGGAATGGCTGAAGTTGAGCAAAAGGCTGACAAGCCGAAGAAGCAGCGTAAAGGCCGTAAGTAAGGAGTCTATCGATGCTTCAACCAAAACGTACTAAGTTCCGCAAGACTTTTAAAGGTCGTAACCGCGGTCTGGCGCACGGTACTGACGTAAGCTTCGGTACCTATGGCCTGAAAGCTGTTGGTCGCGGTCGTATCACTGCGCGTCAAATTGAGGCGGCTCGTCGTGCGATGACTCGTCACATTAAACGTCAAGGCCAAATCTGGATTCGTGTCTTCCCTGACAAACCAATTACTGGTAAGCCGTTGGAAGTTCGTATGGGTAAGGGTAAAGGTTCAGTAGATTACTGGGTTGCCCAAATCCAACCAGGCAAGGTCCTGTACGAAATGGATGGTGTTCCTGAATCACTGGCTCGCGAAGCGTTTGAATTAGCTTCACGTAAGCTACCGATCAAAACCACTTTCGTAACTAAGGCGGTGATGTGATGAAAGCACAAGAACTACGTGAAAAGACTGCTGAGCAGCTGAACGAAGAGCTAATGGGTCTGCTACGTGAGCAGTTTAATCTGCGCATGCAAGCGGCTACTGGCCAACTTCAGCAAACTCACACTCTTAAAGCTGTTCGTCGCGATATCGCACGTGTAAAAACCGTACTGACTGAGAAGGCTAACGCATAATGAGCGAGAACATCCGCACTCAGCAAGGTCGCGTTATCAGCGACAAAGGCGATAAAACTATCGTCGTTGCTATCGAGCGTTTTGTGAAACACCCAATCTACGGTAAGTACATCAAGCGCACGAGTAAGCTACATGTACACGATGAATCAAACCAGTGTAACCAAGGTGACACTGTCGAGGTTCGTGAGTGTCGTCCAATCTCTAAGCAAAAGTCTTGGACATTGGTTCGCGTTGTTGAAAAATCACGCATCTAAGCGATTTTTCATACAATAATAAGTCAAACGGCTCTCATTTGGGGGGCCGTTTATTTTTTATCTACCCATCTGGTCAAAATAGTGTTATTATTCGCCGCCCTTGTAAAAAGGCAGCCCGACCCGAGATGGGTCTAGATGTAATAACAGCGGAGCACTAACAATGATCCAAATGCAAAGTATGCTGGACGCAGCCGACAACTCCGGCGCTCGCAGTGTAATGTGTATTAAGGTTCTGGGTGGCTCTCACCGTCGTTACGCCCACGTTGGCGACATCATCAAAGTTACCGTTAAGGATTCAATCCCACGCGGTAAAGTGAAAAAAGGTGATGTGCTTAAGGCGGTGGTAGTTCGCACCCGTAAAGGCGTACGTCGTCCAGACGGCTCTGTCATTCGCTTCGACCGCAATGCTTGCGTGTTGTTGAACAACACTAACGAGCAACTAGTCGGCACACGTATCTTTGGCCCTGTGACACGCGAACTTCGTACTGAGAAGTTCATGAAAATTGTGTCTCTGGCGCCTGAAGTTCTGTAAGGAGCGATCTCATGGCAGCTAAAATCCGTCGTAACGACGAAGTTATCGTTCTTGCCGGTAAAGACAAAGGCAAGAAAGGTAAAGTATCTAAGGTTCTACCGACCGGTAAAGTTATCGTTGAAGGTATTAACCTCGTGAAGAAACACCAGAAGCCGGTTCCGGCTCTGGGCACTCAAGGTGGCATCGTTGAACAAGAAGCCGCTATTGACGTTTCAAACGTGGCTATCTTTAACGCAGCTGCTGGTAAAGGTGACCGTGTAGGCTTCCGATTTGAAGACGGCAAAAAAGTGCGTTTCTTCAAGTCGAATGGCGAAACTATTAAGTAATTCTGGAGTAGTACAATGGCGAAACTGCATGATTACTACAAAGAGACAGTTGTAGCTGAGCTATCTAAGCAATTTGGTTACAAAAGCATCATGCAAGTCCCAGGGATCGAAAAGATCACCCTAAACATGGGTGTGGGCGAAGCTCTGAACGACAAAAAACTGCTTGAAAACGCAGCTGCTGATATGACCGCAATTTCTGGTCAAAAGCCGCTGATCACTAAAGCACGTAAATCAGTCGCAGGCTTCAAGATCCGTGAGGGCTACCCAATTGGTTGTAAAGTAACCCTACGTGGCGAGCGTATGTGGGACTTCTTTGAGCGTTTGATCGCTATCGCAGTTCCTCGTATCCGTGACTTCCGTGGTCTGAACCCGAAAGCGTTCGACGGTCGCGGTAACTACAGCATGGGCGTTCGCGAGCAAATCATCTTCCCTGAGATTGACTACGACAAAGTCGATCGTATCCGTGGTCTTGATATTACTATCACTACCACCGCAGGTACAGATGAGGAAGGTCGAGCTCTGCTGGCTGCCTTTAACTTCCCATTCCGTAAGTAAGGTGAAGGGTTACTGTTATGGCTAAAAAATCGATGAAAGCACGTGACGTAAAACGTGCGAAGCTCGCAGCCCGTTATGCTGAAAAGCGTGACAACCTGCGTGCGACCATTAAGAATGTCAACACGTCAGACGAAGAGCGTTGGGACGCAGTCCTGAAGCTTCAGTCGCTACCGCGTGATTCTGCGAAGTCTCGTCAGCGTAACCGCTGTAACCAGACTGGTCGTCCACATGGCTACCTACGCAAATTCGGCCTAAGCCGAATCAAGGTTCGTGAAGCTTGCATGAAAGGCGAGATTCCGGGTCTGCGTAAGGCAAGCTGGTAATTGAATCACGGGAGTAAAGACTTATGAGCATGCAAGATCCGATCTCGGATATGCTGACCCGCCTACGCAACGGTCAGGCAGCAAAGAAAGTTGCTGTTAAAATGCCTTCGTCAAAGCTAAAAGTGGCAATTGCTGAGCTACTAAAAGCAGAAGGTTACGTGGCTGACGTCGCAGTAAATAGCGACGCGAAGCCTGAACTGGAAGTGACGTTGAAATACTTCGAATCTAAACCAGTTATCGAGCAAATCCAACGTGTTAGCCGTCCAGGCCTGCGCATCTACAAAAAGAAAGATGAGTTGCCTTCAGTGATGGGTGGCCTTGGTATTGCTGTTGTATCAACTTCGAAAGGTTTGATGACCGATCGCGCAGCTCGCAAAGCGGGTCTGGGCGGTGAAATCATCTGCTACGTAGCTTAATAAGGAGTAGGAAATGTCTCGTGTTGCAAAAGCACCTGTCGTAGTTCCTGCCGGCGTAGAGGTGAAACTTAACGGTCAGGAAATCACTGTAAAAGGAAGCAAAGGCGAACTTAGCCGCACGCTTCACGATATGGTGTCAGTAAACCAAGAAGAGAACACCATTACCTTCGCACCAAGTGTGGAGCACGCTAAAGCATGGGCTCATGCTGGCACCGCGCGCGCACTGGTCAACAGCATGGTTGTTGGTGTTACAGAAGGCTTTACCAAGAAACTGATCCTGAAAGGTGTTGGTTACCGTGCAAACGTTGCAGGTAATAAACTTAACCTGACACTTGGTTTCTCTCACCCGGTTGAGCACGCTCTGCCAGAGGGTGTTAAGGCAGAATGTCCAAGCCAAACTGAAATTGTTATCAGCGGTGCTGATAAACAAGCAGTTGGCCAGGTGGCTGCCGATATCCGCGCATACCGCAAGCCAGAGCCTTACAAAGGCAAAGGCGTTCGTTACTCTGACGAAGCTGTGCGTACCAAAGAAGCTAAGAAGAAGTAAGGTAACACTATGGATAAGAAAGCATCTCGTATCCGTCGTGCGACCAAAGCACGACGCAAGATCGCGGAAATGGGTGCGACTCGCCTGGTGGTACACCGTACTCCACGTCATGTGTACGCACAGGTTATCGCTGGTAACGGCGCGGAAGTTATCGCCGCCGCTTCTACCGTAGAAAAAGCGATCCGTGAGCAAGTGAAGAGCACCGGTAACAAAGACGCCGCTGCAGCCGTGGGTAAGATCATTGCTGAGCGAGCGAAGGAAAAAGGCATCGAAGCCGTTGCTTTTGACCGTTCCGGTTTCCAATACCACGGCCGTGTGGCTGCACTGGCAGATGCTGCCCGTGAAGCTGGTCTGAAATTCTAAGGTAGGTGGAAGATGGCTAACGATAAACAACAAAGTGATTTGCATGAGAAGCTGATCGCTGTAAACCGTGTATCTAAAACGGTTAAAGGTGGTCGCATCTTTACCTTCACTGCCCTGACTGTGGTAGGTGATGGTAACGGTCGCGTAGGTTTCGGTTACGGTAAAGCCCGTGAAGTACCTGCTGCGATCCAAAAATCAATGGAAAAGGCGCGTCGTAACATGATTACTATCGCGCTGAAAGACGGTACTCTGCACCACGCTGTTAAAGGCCGCCACACTGGTTCAAAAGTGTACATGCAGCCAGCATCAGAAGGTACAGGTATCATCGCCGGTGGTGCGATGCGTGCCGTGCTTGAAGTAGCAGGCGTTCAAGACGTTCTGGCGAAAGCATACGGTTCTACCAACCCAATCAACATCGTTCGTGCAACGATTGATGGTCTGGGTGGTACGAAGTCTCCAGAGATGGTAGCTGCGAAACGTGGCATGCCTGTCAACGAAATTCTGGGGTAATACGACATGGCTAAGACAATTAAAGTAACTCAGACTCGTAGCGCTATCGGCCGCTTGCCGAAGCACAAAGCGACCCTGCGTGGCTTGGGCCTACGTCGCATCAACCACACTGTTGAACTTGAAGATACACCGTGCGTGCGCGGTATGATCAACAAAGTCAACTACATGGTTAAAGTGGAGGAGTAATCACATGCGTTTGAATACTCTATCTCCGGCTGCAGGCTCAAAGCCTTCTGCGAAGCGTGTAGGCCGTGGTATTGGTTCAGGCCTGGGTAAAACCGGTGGCCGTGGTCACAAAGGTCAGAAATCACGTTCAGGTGGTTCAGTACGCCCAGGTTTCGAAGGCGGTCAAATGCCTTTGAAACAGCGTCTGCCAAAATTCGGTTTTACTTCGCGTAAAGGCCTCACTTCTGCTGAAGTTCGTCTCGGCGAGCTGGCAAAAGTTGAAGGTGACGTGGTAAGCCTTGAAACACTGAAAGCAGCGAATGTTATCGCACAAGACACTCGTACGGCGAAAATCGTACTGTCTGGCGAAATCGCTCGCTCAGTGACCGTGAAAGGTGTTCGTGTCACTAAAGGCGCTAAAGCGGCAATCGAAGCTGCAGGCGGTAAAATCGAGGAATAATTTAGCTCGAGGACGAGGTACAGATGGCAAAACAACCAGGACAAAACTTCAGTAGTGCAAAAGGCGGAGTCGCGGAGCTAAAAAGCCGCCTACTTTTTGTAGCAATGGCATTATTGGTATTCCGTGCCGGCTCTTTTGTGCCAATTCCTGGTATTGACGCTGCTGTACTTGCCGATCTGTTCGAACAGCAACAAGGGACCATCATTGACTTGGTTAACATGTTCTCTGGTGGTGCCCTTGAGCGTGCTTCGATACTGGCACTGGGCATTATGCCGTATATTTCGGCGTCGATTATTGTTCAGTTATTGTCAGTGGTTCACCCCGCATTAGCGGAGTTGAAAAAAGAGGGCGAATCTGGCCGTCGTAAGATCAGTCAGTATACCCGCTACGGCACGCTGGTGTTGGCAACTTTCCAAGCAATTGGAATCGCGACTGGGTTACCGAGTATGATGCCAGGTCTGGTGATTAATCCAGGTCCTGCGTTTTACTTTACTGCGGTTGTCAGTTTGGTCACAGGTACCATGTTCTTAATGTGGTTAGGTGAGCAAATTACGGAACGTGGTATAGGTAACGGTATCTCGCTGATCATTTTCACCGGGATTGTCGCGGGTCTGCCACCCGCAATTGGACAGACAATAGAGCAAGCGCGTCAAGGCGACATGTCTCCGCTTCTCTTGCTAGGTATCGCAGTGATCGTATTGGCGGTCGTCTACTTTGTGGTCTTTATGGAGCGTGGTCAACGTCGTATCGTCGTTAACTACGCCAAGCGGCAACAAGGTCGCCGTGTCTTTGCAGCGCAAAGCACGCACCTGCCACTTAAGATCAACATGGCAGGCGTTATTCCTGCGATTTTTGCATCAAGTATTATTTTGTTCCCTGGCACGCTTGCTAACTGGTTTGGTAAGGGTGATCAAACAAGCTGGCTAACCGATGTGTCATTGGCACTGAGTCCGGGGCAACCAGCGTACGTAATACTTTATGCGGCAGCGATTATCTTCTTCTGCTTTTTCTATACAGCGTTGGTGTTTAACCCGCGAGAAACAGCAGATAATTTGAAGAAGTCAGGAGCGTTCGTACCTGGTATTCGCCCGGGTGAGCAGACTGCTAAATACATTGATAAAGTAATGACGCGGTTAACCCTCGCAGGTGCCATGTATATTACCTTTATCTGTCTGATCCCCGAGTTCATGATGATTGCGTGGGATGTCCACTTCTACTTTGGTGGTACATCACTACTCATCGTAGTAGTCGTAATCATGGACTTTATGGCTCAAGTTCAGACTCATTTGATGTCTCAACAATATGAGTCCGTGTTGAAAAAAGCCAACCTCAAAGGCTACGGCCGCTAATAGGTTGTCTATTTACGGAGTTTAGCAATGAAAGTTCGTGCTTCCGTTAAGAAAATCTGCCGTAACTGTAAAGTGATCAAGCGTAACGGTACCGTTCGTGTGATCTGCAGTGAGCCAAAGCACAAGCAGCGCCAAGGCTAATAGCAGAATATTTTTCTTGCAAAATGAGGTCAGGCTGGCTACATTAGCCAGCCCACCTTTTGTATGTGCAAAAGAAGTGGTTATGCCGCTGCGTATCCTCGACGGGCTCTGCAGCGGTTCTACTTGAAAAGTACTAGGAGTGAATAGTGGCCCGTATAGCAGGCATTAACATTCCTGATCAAAAGCATGCTGTTATCGCATTGACTGCGATTTACGGCGTCGGCAAAACCACCTCTCAAGCTATTTTAGCTGATGCAGGTATTGCTGAAAGCACTAAGATCAGTGAACTATCAGAAGAACAGATCGACCAATTGCGTGACGGTGTCGCTAAGTACACCGTAGAAGGCGATCTACGTCGTGAAATTTCCATGAACATCAAGCGTCTTATGGACCTTGGTTGTAACCGCGGTATTCGTCATCGTCGCAGCTTGCCACTACGTGGTCAGCGTACGAAGACCAATGCTCGTACCCGTAAGGGTCCGCGCAAGCCGATCAAGAAATAATCGGGGTAGATAAGTACTATGGCTAAACAAGCAACTCGTGCACGCAAACGCGTACGCAAGCAAGTCGCTGATGGCGTCGCGCACATTCATGCGTCTTTCAATAACACAATCGTGACGATTTCTGACCGTCAAGGTAACGCTCTGGCATGGGCGACCGCCGGTGGTTCAGGTTTCCGTGGCTCTCGTAAGTCAACTCCATACGCTGCGCAGGTTGCTGCAGAGCGTTGTGGTGAAATGGCAAAAGAGTACGGCCTGAAAAACCTCGAAGTGATGGTTAAAGGTCCAGGTCCAGGTCGCGAGTCTACTATTCGTGCCTTGAACGCAGCGGGCTTCCGCATCACTAACATTGTTGATGCGACGCCAATCCCGCATAACGGTTGTCGTCCACCTAAGAAACGCCGCGTTTAATACGCACTAGCGCTGTTTCTTAGAATATTGGAGAAAGATCATGGCAAGATATTTGGGTCCTAAGCTGAAGCTTAGCCGTCGCGAAGGCACTGACTTATTCCTTAAGTCAGGCGTACGCGCGATTGATACCAAGTGTAAAATCGATAACGTCCCAGGCGTTCACGGTCAGCGTCGCGGCCGTCTGTCTGACTATGGCGTTCAGCTTCGCGAGAAGCAAAAAGTACGTCGTATGTACGGCGTAATGGAAAAGCAGTTCCGTAACTACTACAAAGACGCTGCCCGCATCAAGGGTAATACAGGTGAGAACCTGCTTCAGCTTCTTGAAGGTCGCCTAGACAACGTAGTTTACCGCATGGGCTTTGGCGCAACTCGCGCTGAATCACGTCAGCTGGTAAGCCACAAAGCGATCCTAGTTAACGGCAAAGTAGTTAACGTACCTTCTTTCAAGGTTTCGGCAAACGACGTGATTAGCATTCGCGAGAAAGCTAAGAACCAGGCGCGTATCAAAGCAGCTCTAGAAGTTGCCGCTCAACGCGAACTGCCAACTTGGATCGAAGTAGACAGCAAGAAGATGGAAGGCACATTCAAGCGCCTACCAGAGCGTTCTGATTTGTCTGCTGACATCAACGAACACCTGATCGTCGAGCTTTACTCTAAGTAAAGCTGAACTAAAGAGAGGACATAATGCAGGGTTCTGTAACAGAATTTCTTAAGCCGCGTCTAGTTGATATTGAACAAGTTAGCTCGACGCACGCAAAAGTAACTCTTGAACCCCTAGAGCGTGGTTTTGGCCATACTCTGGGGAATGCGCTACGTCGTATCCTACTTTCATCTATGCCAGGCTGTGCGGTGACGGAAGTTGAAATTGACGGCGTATTGCACGAGTACAGCACCAAAGAAGGGGTTCAGGAAGATATCCTGGAAATCCTACTTAACCTTAAAGGCCTAGCCGTTAAGGTTGAGGGTAAAGATGAAGTTATCCTTACTCTGACCAAGTCTGGTGCAGGCCCTGTTGTTGCAGGCGACATCACCCATGATGGTGGTGTTGAGATTGCGAACCCAGAACACGTTATCTGCCACCTGACTGATGCAAGCGCTGAAATTAGCATGCGTATCAAGGTAGAACGTGGTCGTGGCTATGTACCAGCGTCTGCGCGTATCGATAGCGAAGACGACGAGCGTCCAATCGGTCGCCTACTTGTTGACGCAACGTTCAGCCCAGTAGATCGTATTGCTTACAAAGTGGAAGCAGCGCGTGTCGAACAGCGTACTGACCTCGACAAGCTGGTCATCGATATGGAAACTAACGGTACACTGGATCCTGAGGAAGCGATTCGCCGTGCGGCAACCATCCTAGCAGAACAGCTAGATGCGTTTGTTGACCTGCGCGATGTACGTGTCCCTGAGGAGAAAGAAGAGAAGCCAGAGTTCGATCCGATCCTACTGCGTCCTGTAGACGATCTTGAACTAACTGTTCGCTCTGCTAACTGTTTGAAAGCAGAAGCGATTCACTATATCGGTGATCTGGTACAGCGTACCGAGGTTGAGCTTCTGAAAACGCCAAACCTTGGTAAGAAGTCTTTGACTGAAATTAAAGACGTGCTGGCATCACGTGGTCTGTCTCTAGGTATGCGCCTAGAAAACTGGCCGCCAGCATCCATTGCTGAAGATTAATCAGAGACTGATTATTTAGTTAGAAGGATTAGGTCATGCGCCATCGTAAGAGTGGTCGTCAACTCAATCGCAACAGCAGCCATCGTAAAGCGATGTTCAGCAACATGGCTAGCTCGCTGGTAACTCACGAAGTTATCAAAACAACTTTGCCGAAGGCAAAAGAGCTGCGTCGCGTCATTGAACCGTTGATTACCTTAGCTAAAAACGACAGTGTTGCTAACCGTCGTGTAGCATTCGCTCGTACTCGTAACGACGAAGTCGTAGCGAAACTGTTTAATGAACTCGGCCCACGTTTTGCTTCACGTGCTGGCGGTTACACTCGCATTCTGAAATGCGGTGTTCGCTCTGGTGATAAAGCCCCAATGGCTTACATCGAGCTTGTTGATCGCCCAGAGCAAGACGCTGAGCAAGCTGCAGAATAAGTTTTATTACTTATAAGCAGCACCTAGAAAAGCCAGGCAACTCGCCTGGCTTTTTCTTTATCTAGCCTAGGCTTGTATAGGGCAAAATCCCTGATAGGTTTCCGATGCTTGTCTCCTTTCATACAAGAGGTCGGCGTACAACGCACAAAACTTGCAGCATAAATGACAATTTTTAATGCTTAGGAAGCAAAACGAGGTTTAGTTGGCCAAAAAAGGCGATATCGGACAAAAATAGACCGCTTAGTAAAAAACAAACAATTAATGATTGACGGATGTCACAAACGCTTTAGAATGCCGCCCTACTTAACGCAGATAGCGCGTTAGGGGAGTCAAAAAGAGGTTTTATTTCACCCCGGCGGGTTGAAAATAAAAGATAAAATTTCTTCTTGACTTTAACGGCAAGGCGCGTAAGATACGCAGCCCTGACCAAGCGAAGCGCAGCTTCGCATCGTCAACGCTCTTTAACAATTTGACCTATGCAATCTGTGTGGGCACTCGTTGAGAATAGACAAAAAGATTTATTCGATGAACTGAGTGACCAAACGACAA
>NZ_MUEZ01000027.1:0-25461 GCF_001996015.1 Salinivibrio sp. ML198 | reverse complement strand
ATCGAATAAATCTTTTTGTCTATTCTCAACGAGTGCCCACACAGATTGCATAGGTCAAATTGTTAAAGAGCGCCGCTCAATCTTGAGCGGGAGTGGCATCTTACGCCACCTTGGCAACAAGTCAAGCATTTTGTTTTGCTTGTTTATTTTGCCGTTGTTAGCGCGGCTTGCCGTGCCAACGAGAGCGCATTATAGAGAGGTATTTTTGTGACGCAAGGGGTTTTTCTTAAAAACGTTTCAAGCGAGCAAAAAGCCACCACTTCACGTTTGCCGTTCGTGGAGGGGGACTTTAATTGAAATCGTTTTGTCGCCGCGCCCCTGTGAAATAGAAAACCAGAGATTGTTGCTGTTGACGGCGGTTTTGCCACCGCACTGCCAGCGTTAGTGTTTTGGCAGATACCTTATCATCGACTATCAGTGTGTTTTGCACATTAGTCACCACCAGCTCATAGATCGAGTCTTCGGTCGTAATCAAACACTCCGAAAGGTTATCTAACCTGATGGGATCACGGTTACTTGTTGAACATGGCGCATCAGTATTGATCAATCGCCAGTGAGAGAGTTGGTTGTTAGCCAAATACATAGCCTCTTTAGCTAAACGCGCATCACGCTGCTGAGTCTGAATATCCGTTGTCAGGCGATACACGCCAGCGCTAGTCATGGAAACCAACACAAGAGCCAGTAAGATCTCGATAAATGAGAAACCTCGCGCTCGTAACATGCTACCCCTCTCCATGAGGCGGTTTGATGTCATGATAACTGTTACCGACAGGCCGCCACTGCCTAAGCCCAGCAAAACTCTTCTGCAATATCTCACCACTATAGGTCGGTTTGAATGAACCATACACCACGGAGTGGCCATCCGGCACGTCGGTAATAAATGCGCCCTTGGTGATGAAACTACCGTGAAACCAAAAAGGGACATGCCGTGCTTGATCAGGATCGGTGACGGTCGATGTGATCATTGGGCAAAGTTCTTGGATATTGCTATTAGAGCTCGAGCAAGACATCTGTCCAGACTCGGAAATACTCATCCCCCATTGATCGGCAAAATCATTATCGCTAGGCGTCGAGGTAAACTGATAAATCACACCGTTAAATGCATCCATACCACCTCGTAAAGCCAGAATACCGTCTTGAACAACGAGGAGAATAGGTACATCGCTTGCTAACATCGCATGTTCTCCCCGACTCAAATCGCAAGGCCCATCAACCCACACTTTAATATTCGCGTTCTCTGATGATGTACTGTTTGAAACCGCACTCAGTAATGGATCATAACACTCAGAGGGATCACCATGGGTACTAAAAACGGTGCCGCCTTGTCGCTCAAATTGCTCTCTGACTGTTTTCCACTGCGCGCGAGGAACACCAAAGTAATCTTTGAACAAGTCCATATTCTCAACATTGGTTTGCACATCTTTTTTTAGTCGCGCGCCGGTTTCATCGCGACTATCTGCGACTGTGTAGTCGCTAACCTCCGTTCTATATTCGGGAGCGCATTCATCGCTACCATCTAAGCTAACGGTAAATCCGTTTGAGCTATTCTTCCCTTCACTCTCTGACTGACTCTCATCCGGCGTTCGCGGACGAATCATGACATCGCCCCCGGCTACAATTGAATGGCATTCATATAAACCATCCTCTCGCTTTTTTCCCTTTGCTGGTCGCCATATATTGCCACCGTAAAACGCTGCTGATCCTGAAGTGACAAATGAACTTCTTCGTGCACCGGTGGCTTTTGCCAGGGTCACTCCGACTTGTTGCTGTGCATGAGTCGCGTAAAGATGCCACATTCCGCGATCACTATTTTGCCAAGGCTCCAACCATAATTGGCTCCCTGCGATATGTTGACAAGGTGAGAGTTGCGCTATCCCAGCTGCCACATCGTCTTTCGATAGGTGAATACCATCATGTTTAATCTTGGCTATCGCGCAGTCTAGAGCCGCCCAAGCTCTGGAAAGGGATTGTTCAGTCGTGATTTTTGCCTGTGTTTGTTGGATATCATTGACTGCGCGTCGACTGACGCCTAATACAATCAGAAGCGTAATCAGAGCGATACTGGCGACCACCGCGAGAGTGGCCATACCTTCTTGGTCACGCTTACATTCCGCGATGTACTTCATGGTAAGACCACTGTGTTAGCTAAAACCAACGTTCGCGACACATCTTTCCGCTGGCTAGGTTGGCGTATTAACGAAGCGGAAACCTTGATAGTCAGTGAGGTAATACGTCGCCCATCTTCCGTGCGCACCGCATTACGGGAAAAAGATAAATGCGAGATCTTCAATGCGCGAGAAGAAATATCTCGCCAATAGCCTGATTCACACGACCAGTTTGCTGTGTCTCGGTGGTTTTCATAGACCTCTATGGCATGGGCTTCAGTGTCTAGTCGAAAGCCTTTGGCGTCATCTTTACCCACGGTATTCGTAGGATGGGTGCTGTCTTGTTGATAAGCAAAGCGAAGGCATTGCCCTTGATGCTGCGAGGGGGTTTCATCAATCAATAAAAGCTGAGGTTCATGACCATTGTCAAAGAAGTAGGGCGATGCGCCACCACACTGGTAGCACAGCCCGGCTCGGCGTATCTCAGTTTCCATCATCGTTAATAAGCGACTGATTTCGAGCGATAAGCGCGTCTTGGTATCGACTCTGGCTTGCATTGTGGTCGCCGAAGTCAAGACAGAAAGTGCGGTGATTGAAACTAAAATACTCACTGACAAACCGACTAAAAGCTCAACTAATGAGTACCCTTTGGACTTAGCTGCATGCACTGTCGATACCACCCCACTGACAGGATTCAAAACCGAGGTATTGACGGACAGTGACCACATAGTCAGGCGCTTGCCCGTCGCCCAAACCGACAGTCAGATTCAAGGTTGGTCGCTGGGTGCGAAAATCAATCGAGAATATTTCACCTTCCGGTAACGGCGCCCAGCTTTTTTTCGCTTTAAGCAACAGCGAGATATCAGTCGGGATCGTCACCATAGGCAATCTTGTCTGTTGGCAAGACATGGCGGAGAGCTGATCAGGTGCACTGCTAAGTAGACCGCTTCCACGACTCGGTTGCGCAACGATACACTGGGTGTTTTTTGCTTTAAGCAGGCGAAGATGATAGACCCGGCTTTCTTCCATCGCACGAGCTTGAGCAAGATGAAACAAACTTGTGAGCGATTCACTGCGGTTCGCGATCATCGTTGCTTGCTGGGCAGACGAAAAGCGAGGAATCGCGATGGTGCAAACAGCCGCCAACACGCTCAGTACCAGCAGGGACTCAATAAGGGTGATGCCACTCATTTTTTTAAGACAGCGCCGAGAGCACTGACTTAAGCGCAGAGTTTGAAAACGCATACTGTCTCCCAAGGTTTGGGGGTCGCCATTGCCTGCAGGCTAACACCCGCATAGGCTCAGTAGGGTTTTCATTATCAACTCTTCGAGAGGTTAAAAAGAATGCGTCAGCGTCAAAGCCGCCGTTTTCAACATGGAGTGACGTTGATCGAGATCCTGATAGTGCTCGCCATTATTGCCACCTTAGCGGCCGTGGTCGTGCCTCACTTTCACCAGTATCAGCAAACACAAGCACGCAAAGCGGCGATTGGGCGGTTAGTGCAGCTACAGGCCTGGGTAGAAACACAAGTCATCACCAAGGCATATTACCCAAGCGTTTCTCACTCTGAACTTCTAGAACAGGGGCTTGTTTGCGCAGATTGCCAAGTATCATCCGACTATCAGTTCTCGATAAAAGGCAGCAAAACAAGCTATAGGATTATCGCTCACCCTCTAGCAGATAGTCGTCAGCATGACGACCCATGCAATAGGCTGGTATTGCACCCTAATGGGGTAATTACCAGCATGTCAGCAGAGACATCCTGCTCGCTTCCCTCCGAGTAGGACACGGCAGACTTCCCTTTGAAATAGGTTCTTGTGGCAAAAAAATAGCCAGCACAAGGCTGGCTATTCACTATTCGCAATTGATATTCACAGGTGACGCTTTACTGTCTGTCAGGCTAAGCGTTTATCCGGTCAAATCGTCAAAAAACTTCTTCACACCGTCAAAAAAGCCTTCTGATTTTGGCTTGTGCTTTTTCGCTTCAGTGCCACTAAACGACTCTTCCAGTTCTTGAAGCAGCTCTTTTTGTCGGCTACTCAAGTTAACGGGGGTCTCGACTACCATTTTGCAGATGAGATCGCCAACACCGCCACCACGAACAGACTGCACCCCTTTACCGCGCATACGGAACATGCGGCCCGTTTGTGTCTCTGCTGGGACTTTTAGGCTAACACGGCCATCTAACGTAGGGACTTCAACCTCGCCACCGAGCGCTGCCATGGTGAAGCTCACCGGTACTTCGCAGTAGAGGTTGTTACCATCACGGGTGAAAATATGGTGTTCGCGGACGTGCACTTGAACATACAAGTCACCCGCCGGAGCACCGTTTTCACCGGCTTCTCCCTCACCAGATAAGCGAATGCGATCGCCCGTATCGACACCTGCAGGAATTTTCACATTTAGGTGCTTGGTTTCTTTTACGCGACCTTGGCCGTGGCAGCTATTACAAGGATCTTTAATAATGGTCCCGCTACCATGACACGTTGGACACGCTTGTTGGACCGCGAAGAAACCTTGGCGCATTTGCACTTGGCCGATCCCGTTACAAGTCCCACAAGTTTGTTTTTTCGAGCCCGGTTTCGCTCCACTGCCATCACAGGTTTTACACCCGACATAAGTAGGCACTTCGATCTCTTTGCTGACGCCACGGACCGCCTCTTCCAAGGTAAGCTCCATGTTGTAGCGTAAATCGGCACCACGTTGCGCGCGTTGCTGACCACCACGACGACCTCCGCCGAATATATCGCCGAATACGTCACCAAAAATATCGCTAAAGTCAGCACCTCCGCCGAAGCCTCCGCCGCCGAAGCCGCCGCCTCCCATACCACCTTGCTCAAAGGCGGCATGACCATATTGGTCATAGGCTGCACGTTTTTGCGGGTCGGTCAGCACTTCGTAGGCCAACTTGATTTCTTTAAACTGGTCGGCGGCATCATCGCCTTTGTTGCGGTCTGGGTGATATTTCATCGCCAGCCGCTTATAGGCTTTTTTAATATCGCGCTCGCTTGCATCGCGGCTTAAGCCGAGCACTTCATACAAATCTCTTTTAGACATGGTCTGACTGCACCTGTTTACGTCAACAAAACAAAGACGTTCAATTCACTGTTTGATAAAACGACGGGCGAAGGAGATTGCTCCCCTACGCCCGTGCTTATTAACGACAGTGCTTTCGCTTATTTCTTGTCGTCGTCTTTAACTTCTTCGAACTCAGCATCGACAACATCGTCGTCTTGTTTTGCTGAATCAGCACCGGCGTCTTGCTGCGCCTGCTCATCTTGAGCTTGCTGCTGCGCGATTTCCATCAATTTTGATGAAGCGGCAACCAGTGCTTGAACCTTCGCGTCGATGTCTTCTTTATCTTCACCGTTACGCGCGGTTTCTAGCTCAGAAATGGCGGTTTCGATCTTCTCTTTGTCTTCCGCAGGCAGTTTGTCACCCGCTTCGTCCATTTGCTTACGTGTACCGTGAACCAGCTGGTCAGCTTGGTTACGCGCAGTCACTAGCTCTTCGAACTTCTTGTCCGCTTCTTTATTCGCTTCTGCTTCTTGAACCATCTTTTCAACGTCTTCGTCGCTCAGACCGCCAGACGCTTGAATAGTGATCTTCTGCTCTTGACCCGTTTGCTTATCAGCAGCAGACACGTTCAAGATACCGTCGGCGTTCAAATCGAAGGTTACTTCAATTTGTGGCACACCACGTGGCGCAGGCTGGATGCCCTCAAGGTTGAACTGACCCAGTGATTTGTTATGCATGGCTTGCTTACGCTCACCCTGAATCACGTGGATCGTTACCGCGCTTTGGTTGTCTTCTGCCGTCGAGAACACCTGATTCGCCTTGGTTGGGATCGTGGTGTTTTTCTCAATCAGCTTGGTCATCACACCGCCCATGGTTTCGATACCCAGTGAAAGCGGGGTCACGTCAAGCAGCAGTACGTCTTTTACATCGCCAGACAGTACGCCACCTTGTGCCGCGGCACCCATGGCAACGGCTTCATCAGGGTTCACGTCTTTACGTGCATCCTTACCGAAGTACTCTGCCACTTTGGCCTGTACCATTGGCATACGAGTTTGACCGCCGACCAAGATAACGTCAGTGATTTCGTCAACTGATAGCTCCGCATCAGCCAGTGCCACTTTCATTGGCTCAAGTGAACGCTGAACCAGCTCTTCAACCAGTGATTCTAGCTTGGCACGCGTGACTTTGATGTTCATGTGCTTAGGACCGGTTGCGTCCGCCGTCACATAAGGCAAGTTCACGTCTGTTTGCTGTGCTGAAGACAGTTCAATCTTCGCTTTCTCAGCCGCTTCTTTGACACGCTGCATCGCTAGCGGGTCTTGACGTAGGTCGATACCTTGCTCTTTTTTGAACTCGTCAACCAAGTAGGTGATCAAACGGTTATCGAAGTCTTCACCACCAAGGTGCGTGTCACCGTTTGTTGCCAATACTTCGAACGTTTGCTCGCCATCTACCTCATCGATTTCGATGATAGAGATATCGAAGGTACCACCACCTAGGTCATACACAGCGATTGTGCGATCGCCGCCTTTCTTGTCTAGACCATAAGCCAGTGCAGCAGCTGTTGGCTCGTTGATGATACGTTTAACTTCTAGACCTGCGATACGACCAGCATCTTTGGTTGCTTGACGCTGTGAGTCGTTAAAGTAAGCAGGGACAGTAATTACCGCGCCAGTCACTTCCTCACCGAGGAAATCTTCAGCGGTTTTCTTCATTTTCTTCAGGACTTCAGCAGACACCTGTGGCGCAGCCATTTTTTGGCCTTTCGCCTCAACCCAAGCGTCACCGTTATCTGCCTTAACAATTTTGTAAGGCATGATGCTGATATCACGCTGCACTTCTTCATCTTCGAAGCGGCGGCCGATCAGACGCTTGATAGCAAACAGGGTGTTTTCTGGGTTAGTCACTGCCTGGCGCTTCGCAGGCTGGCCGACAAGTGTTTCACCATCTTGTGTGTAAGCGATAACCGATGGTGTTGTACGATCACCCTCTGCGTTCTCAATGACGCGCGTTTTTTCACCGTCAAGTACGGCGACACATGAGTTGGTTGTACCCAAGTCAATACCAATGATTTTACCCATCTGGTGCTCTCCGAAATTCGTTCTGTGGCTTTAATGCGTTACCCCTTATGTGGGGGTAACTGTGAGAGGTTCAACCCCCTCACCGCAATTTTTATTTAGTGCTGCCGTTTAAATAAGGGCAGCCAAATGCTTTTCAAGGGGAGAAGGCAAAAAAAACACCGAATCGAGTTCGGCAAAGTGCCTTCTTCAGAGCCCTCGTTAGGCTTTTTCGTCTACGTTACCTTGCGGCGCTTTAGACACCATCACCATGGCTGGGCGCACAACACGGCCGTTTAACTCATAACCTTTTTGCATCACCATCATCACGGTATTTGGCTCATGCTCCGCGCTTTCTTGGATGGTCATGGCCTGATGCAATTCAGGGTCAAACGGCTGACCTTGTGGATCGATCGCTTTCAACCCAAACTTATCGATGGTATCCATCATGGTTTTCAGCGTCAGCTCAACCCCTTCCACCATTGGCTTGATTGATTCGTCTTCTTTGTCGGCCATCTCCACGGCACGCTCAAGGTTATCAATCACAGGTAAAAGCTCACCGGCGAATTTTTCTAAGGCAAACTTGCGCGCCTTATCCACTTCTTGCTCGGTACGACGACGCATGTTGTCCACGTCTGCACGGGCACGCAGCACACTGTCTTGCTGCTCTTGCACCTTGGCTTCGCTCGCCTCGAGCGCCGCTTCAAGTTCGGTGATACGTGCAATCATGGCTGCGGTTTCCTCATGCTCAATGTCTGCACCACTACTTGCTTGTTGCTCAGCGGCCTGCTCTGTACCTTTGGCTTCAGCAGCTT
This sequence comes from Salinivibrio sp. ML198, assembly GCF_001996015.1. NCBI lineage: Bacteria > Pseudomonadati > Pseudomonadota > Gammaproteobacteria > Vibrionales > Vibrionaceae > Salinivibrio > Salinivibrio sp. ML198. The sequence goes on along the minus strand of NZ_MUEZ01000027.1, from coordinate 17,465 downwards.
GCGCGTTTTTCATCGCTTCCTGCTCTTGCTTCACTTTCTGTTCTTCGCTCATGATCACTCCGACACAAATGGCATTGCCCAGCACGCCACTGGGACTATTCAACTTGATTGACGAAAGTATTATGGGGATGAATCTTTGTGATTCAACCGCCCACATAACGCAAATCACGACAATCGCTTTTTTCCCGCGTTATACTGAGCTCAAATAACGATGAGATCCTAATTATGTCGACACCATTCCAGCGCATTGCCTTAATTGGCAAACCTCGTAACCCGGAAGCGGTTAACACACACATAGGCCTCTACCATTGGCTTATCGAGCGCGGTTATGACGTGTGTATCGATACACGTTTAAGCACTAACCTGGGTTTGCCGGATGCACATTATTTGGATCTGGTCAGCATTGGCCAACACGCTGACTTGGCCATTGTGATCGGTGGGGACGGTAACATGTTAGGTGCTGCCCGCGTATTGTCTCGCTGCGATATCAAGGTGATCGGGGTAAACCGCGGTAACCTCGGCTTTCTCACCGACTTAGATCCCGAAGCCTTCGAACATGCGCTAGAAGCGGTATTAAACGGCGATTACGTGGACGAAGACCGTTTTTTGCTTGAAACCGAAATCCATCGCCATGATCAGGTAAAAAGTCATAACGCCTCATTGAATGAAGCAGTGCTTCACCCCGGGCAAGTCGCGCACATGATTAAATTTGAGGTGTACATTAACGAGCAGTTTGCCTTCTCTCAGCGCTCAGACGGGATTATTATCTCGACCCCCACAGGCTCAACAGCCTATAGCTTGTCCGGCGGTGGCCCCATTTTATCTCCCAGCCTCAACGCGATTTCGCTCGTGCCTATGTTTCCGCATACACTGTCAAGCCGCCCGCTGGTCGTCGATGGCAACCGCCGTATAAAATTACTGGTTTCCCCAGATAACCGCGGCACGTTGGAAGTGAGCTGTGATGGTCAGGTCTCTTTGCCAGTCAACCCAGGTGATGAGGTACATATTTACAAAAGCCCGGCCACTCTCAAGCTCATTCATCCTCAAGACTACAATTATTACAATACCTTACGTAAAAAACTGGGTTGGTCTTCTAAGCTATTTTAAGCGAGCCACTTCCTTATTCTTATTCTCCGCATCCGATAAAGAGCAGGTCTTCCTGCTTTTTTCATGCACAATTTTTGTGCTGTTCATCGCATTCAAAACAATTCTTGCTAAACAGTATTCACTGGATGAAAAAACAGTATATACTGTATCTATACACAGTTGTTGATAGATACAGGTGTTTACTATGTTAGCCGATATAACCATTCAAAACTTTGCCATCGTTAAATCCTTGGAGCTGGAGTTTAGTAAAGGCATGACGGCGATCACCGGTGAGACCGGGGCGGGTAAATCCATTTCTATCGATGCGCTGGGTTTATGCCTTGGCGATCGTGCCGATGCCAATATGGTTCGCCCGGGTGAAAAGCGCGCAGAGATTTCTGCCAGTTTCACCCTAGAGCAAAACAGTGCCGCGCGTCGCTGGCTACAAGATAACGAACTCGAAGACGGCGACGATTGCATTCTAAGGCGTGTGATCACCAAAGAAGGCCGTTCACGCGCATACATTAACGGAAACCCGGTTCCCGCCTCACAACAAAAAGCGCTTGGGCAGTTATTGATTAATATCCACGGTCAGCATGCGCATCAACAGCTGCTACGCCCCGAACACCAGATTACCTTGTTGGATCAATACGCCGGTCACCAGTCTTTGCTGGATAAAATGGCGACACGCTATCAGCGTTGGCGCCGTACTAAAAATGAACTAAAAGCATTGATCAAGAAAAAAGATGACATTGATGCTCAGCAACAGCTATTGGAATATCAAGTGGGTGAACTCAATGAACTCGCATTGGGTGAAGAGGAATACCAACACATTGAAGAAGAACACAAGCGCTTATCGAACAGTGGTGATATCGCCATGACCAGTCAGGCGGTAGTGGATCTACTCAGTGAAGGCGAAGAAACTAACACCCTGAGTTTATTGACCGCCGCTCAACAGCGTTTAAGTGAATTAGCCGCGATGGACAATCACTTTTCACCGCTCGCTGAGATGCTTGAAGAGGCGCGGATCCAAACGCAAGAGACGAGTCAAGAAGTGAGCAGTTATCTTGATCAACTCGATATGGATCCTCAACGCCTCCAGTATCTTGATCAGCGCATGAGCGCTATCATGAGTTTGGCGCGTAAACATCAGGTGCAGCCCGATGCATTATATGAAACGCATCAACAATTGATTCAAGAGTTGGAGAAACTGGGACATAACGATGAGGCGATTGAGCAATTGCAAGCCGATGTGGACAAACAGTTTGCTGACTGTCTCGACACCGCTGAGAAATTGAGCAAAAGCCGCCGCCGCTATGCCAAAGAATTGAACAAATTGATCACGCAAAGCATGCACCAGCTGAGCATGGAACATGGTAGCTTCGAGATCCAAGTCGAGAATAAAGCGGAAACCCACCTCAGCCCACTGGGTGGCGATGCTGTGGCGTTTCTTGTGTCGACGAACCCAGGTCAGCCTTTACAGCCACTGGCTAAAGTAGCATCCGGCGGCGAGCTCTCTCGGATCTCGCTCGCCATTCAAGTGATCACTGCCCAGAAGGTTGAAACACCAAGCCTTATCTTTGATGAGGTTGATGTGGGGATCAGTGGACCTACAGCAGCGATTGTGGGCAAACTCTTGCGTCAACTTGGCGACTCCACCCAAGTGATGTGCGTCACCCACTTGCCGCAAGTCGCAGGATGTGGCCATCAGCAAATGTTTGTTGCCAAAGACACAGAGAAAGGCAGCACCACGACCCGTATGTACCCGCTCGACTATCAGGCACGAATTAGTGAACTTGCACGGTTACTGGGCGGCAGTGAAATCACTGATCGCACCCTCGCAAACGCGGAAGATCTTCTAGTGGCCGCTTGATTCTGCCAAGTCAAAACAGCGTTGAATGTGGCATTCAAACCGAGAAAAGTGCACTAGCTCTGCTTTTCTCGGTTATTTCCTTACACACGTCGAACTTTTTCACATTATCACCGTCCAAACGCTGGTCGTTAGCAGGTTTTTTACATATATTCTCTGCTTGATTATACTCGGGGCGCGAAAGCCAGCAGGCACGAACTGCTAAGCGTCTTCGAAAGACGTGATTTGCCATCAAAAGACAGTGAAGATATTAACTATGGGTTGGACTAAAGCCGCCGTTGCCTCTCTGATGGCGATTGCCATGATGGGCTGCTCTTATGCCGAAAAACTGGTTTATCGAGTGGATATAAACCAAGGTAATTACATTGAAGAAAAGGCCGTGGACGCCTTGAAATTTGGCATGACCAAAGAGCAGGTAAAGTTCCTTCTCGGCCCTCCTATGCTCGTTGAGTCAGGCTACCCCAACACTTGGTACTTTGTGCAATGGCAACAACCTGGCCATGAAGCGCCGACACAAAAAGATCTGGTCCTCTCCTTTGACGATAATAACCAATTAGTCAACATGGACGGTGATTTCGAGCCGGGCGAGCAATTTTTCGAAGCCGTTCAGTAACGGTGAAGCATCCGGCACTCTAATGCCGCTACATATTCATCCTTTAGTAAAGGCGCCGCTCGGCGCCTTTCTTTTTGCCCCGTTACGAGCGTTTGCGCTGGGAGTCAACACGGCCCCCGGTGACAGGATCAGCTTTCCCCTCTTGTTTAGCGCGCTCAGCGCGGCGACGGCGGATCTCTTTCGGGTCGGCTTGCAGCGGCCGGTAAATCTCAATGCGATCCCCGTCGCGCACTTGCGCGTCTAGTTTCACCGGTCGGCTAAATACCCCAACCTTGTTGGTCGCAAGATCAATCTCCGGATAGGCGCTTAAGACACCTGATTGACGAATAATGTCTTCCACCGTCGAGTCGGGCTTCACCACGCAGTTGAAGATGCGCTGCTCATTAGGCAACGGGTAAACCACTTCAACATGCAGCAATGTCTCTTCACTCATAAATCTCTTTCGCTCGCTCTGTAAACGCCTTCACCATACTACTGGTTAACTCGCTGAAGATACGGCCAAAGGCAGCTTCAACCAAGCGGTTAGTAAACTCAAACTCGAGATCTAATTCGATTTTACACGCATCGCTTGATAGTGGCGTGAATTTCCAGCCACCACTCAAGCGTTTAAATGGTCCATCCACCAGCGTCATATCAATTCGGCTGTTATCCACCAGATAATTCTTAGTGGTAAATGTTTTCTTTATGCCCGCTTTCGCCACATCTAACGACGCAACCATGGTGGTGTCTGTGTGCTCAATAAGACGGGTACTCACACACCCGGGCAAAAAAGCGGGATAGGATTCAACATCGTTCACCAAGGCAAACATTTGCTCAGCACTGTACGGCACTAAAGCCGAGCGGATGATTTGCGGCATAGGGACTCCTTGCAAGTTAACCGCGAGATAATACCATCGAGACCCACTTTGACCAATGTTAGCAAACAACATCGCGAATAAAGTCTTACTCTTTCTGCCCCTGAGTACGATAATCCTTTCATTCTTCGATATATCGCCTTTATAATGCGCACACTATGGCTAAGAAAAACGCAAAGAACAAAGCAAACAGCAACACCATTGCACTGAATAAAAAAGCACGCTTTGAATACTTCATTGAAGATGACTTCGAGGCAGGGCTTGAGCTACAAGGTTGGGAGGTGAAAGCACTCCGAGCAGGTAAAGCCAATATCAGTGAAAGCTATGTGTTGTTAAAAGACGGGGAAGCCTTCTTGTTCGGGGCTACCATTACCCCGCTTAATGTGGCTTCCACGCATGTGGTGGCCGATCCACAGCGCACCCGTAAGTTATTGCTTAAGCGGCGTGAGCTTGATACCTTGCTAGGCAAAGTCAATCGAGACGGTTTCACGGTGGTGGCACTGTCTTTATACTGGAAACAATCTTTTGCTAAACTGAAGATAGGGTTGGCAAAAGGTAAGAAGTTACACGATAAGCGCGATACAGCGAAAGACAGAGACTGGCAACGTCAAAAGTCCAGGATCATGAAAAACGCAGCGCGTTAATCGTTGACGCGGCAGATCAATCTGTTAGACTCTGCCGCTCACACTCTGGGGCTGATTCAGGATTCGACAGGATTGAGAAGACCCGTGGAGCATGCCGAGGGGCGGTTGGCCTCGTAAAAAGCCGCAAAAAAATAGTCGCAAACGACGAAAACTACGCACTAGCAGCTTAATAACCTGTTGAGTGCCTATCCTCCCTAGCCTCCGCCTGTAGGACGGGGATTCAGGATAGTCAAAACCAAACAGGATCGCGTGGATGCTTTGACCCAAGAGCTGAAGCGTTAAAACTAAGTTGGGTATGTCTTTGTGTGGCGTGTTTGTCCGCAGCACACTGACGAGATTAAAGACAAACTAAGCATGTAGCGCCATTGGTTAGACTGATTCTGGACGCGGGTTCAACTCCCGCCAGCTCCACCAATTTTATATTCAAAGACGTCCACGGACGTCTTTTTTATTGCCTGAAATAACTACAAATCAATAACTTAGCGTTCATCAAGGTCCATAGAGGTCCACCAACCGCTTTGATTTTTAGGTACACCGAGGTGTACACTGATAAAAATGGAGGCTGAGAGGTGTACCCATTATGGCTAAAATCATAGCTAAGCTTACGGATAAGAAGATAAAAGCGGCAACGCCAGAAGAGAAAGAGTACCTACTCTATGATGGCGACGGGCTCAGACTAAGAGTTAAACCAACCGGCTCTAAGCTTTGGCTTTTTAATTACCTGCGCCCATTCACCAAAAAGCGCACCAACCTCAGCCTCGGTGCCTATCCCACTGTTACTCTCTCTCAAGCGCGTAAAGCGACCATGGATGCAAGAGCCCTTCTCGCTCAAAACATCGATCCTAAGGAACACCGTGAAGAGCAACAAAGGCAAGAGATTGCGCTCACCGAACATACGGTAGAGAAAGTCGCCTACCAGTGGTTCGAGCTGAAAAAAGAGCAAGTGACTGAGGGATACGCGACCGATATATGGCGCTCTCTGGAACGTCACATTTTTCCAAAGCTTGGCGCTACTCCCCTTTCCAAAATCACTGCCCCTATGGTGATAGATGCCTTAAAGCCCATTGAAGCATCGGGCAGCCTAGAGACATTAAAGCGCTTGGTCCAACGGCTAAACGAAATGATGAACTACGCTGTTAACTGTGGCCTTATCCACGCTAATCCGCTATCGGGCATTGGTGTCGCATTTAAAAAGCCCAAAAAGAACCATATGGCAGCGTTAACGCCCGATGAACTACCAGAGTTAATGCAAAAGCTTGCTTACGCGAATATTAAGCGGGTTACCCGGTGCCTCATCGAATGGCAGCTACACACCATGACACGACCAGCAGAAGCGGCAGCTGCACGATGGGATGAAATAGACTGGGATAACGAATTATGGATTATCCCGGCGGAGAGGACAAAAAAAAGAAGAGAACACCGGATCCCACTCACAGAGCAGATGCTGGCGATATTAGAAGTGATCAAGCCGATAAGTGGCCATCGTGATTTTATATTTCCTTCAGATCGTGACCCGCAAAAACCTTGTAATAGCCAAACGGCCAATATGGCACTAAAACGAATGGGGTTTGCAGGAAGATTAGTTAGCCATGGTCTACGCTCGCTAGCGAGCACCACTCTCAATGAACAAGGCTTTGATCGTGACTTAATAGAAGCATCACTAGCACACGTTGATGATAACCAAGTACGCAGTGCCTATAACCGCACTGACTACCTAGAACGCAGAAAACCAATGATGTGCTGGTGGAGCGGACATATAGAAGAGGCCGCCAAAGGCAGCCTCTCTGTAACAGGAACTAAGCAATTAAAGGTGATTTAGTCAGACAAATCCAGCCTTGGTAGCAGATTAGCTAACCAAGGCTCATGTTTTTTCTGGCGAACAAAGGCTACCGCAGCCGCAGAGAATGGTGATTTCCGGTCACAAGCATCTATCAAGTTTTGTTCCATCTGCTCTAAAAAACCATTCATTGCATCTTGTTGTTCGTTTGGAAAAGTGACGTAAAGCGCCATGAAATCCAAAGCTTGATTAACTTTTTTTATAACTTCGCTTCTAGCGCCCTTAATTGTCTTACTGTTAAGGTTATATCTCTTAGCACTTTCTGATACTCGTGCGTGCTCATCTGGGTGAGTTTCATCGCTGTATCTTGACGTCGCAGCTCCAGGATATTGAACATAAGAAAGTAAAGTAACATCTTCTACACGGCACGGATCTAAAAGCTTTACGGTTTCATTTGCATGCCCGGCTAAGTTGCAGGGTGTCCAAACTCGTGTAGTTTCATCCATAAGTGGAAAGTAATCATGTTTCCCTCCTTCCCCTCTTGGCCTATTGGCTTCAATACAAGAGTACCGATAATTTTTAGCTTCAAATGCAAGCCACCAATAGCCTCCATGGTTTTGAGTATTTCCATTCCTTTGTCGACATGCGTACCTTTTTTCAGATACCTTTACATCACCTTTGGGCCTAAAGTGATCTACATCAAAGTCAGTACCAATAAGCGGAACCTCTGAATACCAGCACTTTTCTCCAAAAACACGATCAAAGTTAGGCTTAAAGTCTCGCCACTTGTTACCTATCTTTTTCAACTCTCCCGACTTATCTACGGCAGCCTGAACTCTTTGTGCCCATCGTTGTGAATTAACATCCCAGTTATCAGGCTTACACTGGTCAATTAGATTTAGACCTATGTAGCGCACTATTCAATCAATCCTTGGTCTTTCAAAATCGCGTTAATCAACTTGAGGCGCAACTCAATTGAATCTTCATCTTTATAATCCATCTGCTGCATGGCTTTTTTGCGAGCAATTAGGAACTGTCGATAGTCTTCGTCTGGGTGGGTGTAGCTATACCCCAACCTATCGAGTGAATTGTTAAGTTTTCTCAATTCAGCATTGTCTGCCTCGGTCAGGGTTTCTTTTTCCAGCAGTTTTCGCCTATCTTCGATCGCATTACTTGTATGCTGGTCCAGTGTCGTTGCCATACCAAACATATCACTAGTCAGTATGCCATTGACGCCCATTCCAATTGGGCTTTCAGCAGGAGTCTCAGCAATTGACTGTCCTTCCACATCTTTCCTGAGAACTTGAATCTGTTCTTTGTTTAACTCAGCGATAGCCAATGGATGATGCGTTACCATCAAAATATGGCAAAACCGTTTATCCGGTATGAATCGCTTCAGAAATGAGTGGTACTTTGCTGCCCATGCTGGATTTAAGTGCGTATCTGGCTCATCCAGTAGAAATAGAGAGTCTTCTTCAACAGTAAACTCTAATAACCCAAGCACCGTTAGTAGTTGTTGCTCCCCCTCACTGAGCTCACTGAACGACACAACTTCCTCATTATTTAGTCGAACTTTGATGTGCACACTACTCAGAAGGTCAGAAAGCAAGGTGCTCTCAAGCATTTTAAAGAAGTTTTGCGCACTCAGCTCACCAGCCACACTCTCTAGGCTAGAGATATCGGGCAAAAACAGGTGAATAAACTCATTAGTCACCCCCTTGCCTGTTAGCGTAACGTCCTCTTCTCGCTTAGTCTTAATTGCTCCCAAGCTATGAGGCAATAAACGCTCAATGAAGTCACTTACAACGCCCTCTGCACCCCAGAAAATATTTTTCTTACTCTTTTTCCCCCATTCTGGTCGTCTAAAAACAAAGTGGGCTGAATGGAAGGATTCGATACCAAGCTGGTTTTCAAGAAAAGCTCTACTTTTTTCCCTTTGCTGTTTTAAAAAGAAGGCCAACAAAACAAACTGACTATGAAAAGGCTTGGCATAGAAAAGAGGACGAACCTCACCCTCAATGCTTATCTGGTTTCTCAGTAATTTCCTGTAAAAGTTTGTCCTGTGCCGCTTAAATAAGTCCTCCAAACGATCGCTGGGGCCAGAGTAATATGCAAATAAGTATTTTGGTAGGTAATCAGAATTGCCATCTTTATCTCGTTTAACTTTGGATAAAGATATGCTTTCTGGCAGAGAATACTGTCCACTTTCGTCCAAAATCGATACTTGTATTTTGTGTTGCTGAATTGGCGTCGAGCCATACTCCGGTGACGCCTCAACTTCGATAAGCCTATCGGAAGAAGATCCCAGTGAATACCTGAGTTTATAGCTAAATGGTGCGGGTTCATCGCCAAGGTCTAGAGCTCGAAAAATACGGACTAGCGCCTCTATTACGTTCGATTTACCGGAGCCATTTCGTCCAATTAGAACCGTTAGCAATTGCTTGTTATCAAAATCGATTTCTAAGTCTTCGACGTTTTTAAAGCCGCTTCGAATATGCAAGTAATCTATTTTCACTACTTGATAGCCTTAAACTGACAGTTTTCGCCTTCACCCACTTTTTCTATCAAGTTAAGTTCTAAAAGGCGTTTAAGCTCAACAAACAACTCATCAATGGCTTTGAATGTCTCGACAGATGAACTATCAAATAGTTGCTGTGCCGTCATAACTTTTGGGGCTGACTTTAGCTGCGTTAGCAATTCACTCTTATCGTCAACCTTTCTTGGTGTCGGCTGAGATTGAACGGGGCTTATATCCACCTGTTCTGAAGTGGTTTCTTCTCTCGCTGTAGGCTGATCTTCAATGGCAACTGATGATTGCGACTGTGCAACTCGTTCAGCCTTGTCGGAGAAAGGTTCAAACAGTTCACCACGAAATGCGCGCGCTAGGATTGATTGCGTGAGCTTATCGACACGAAATTTCGCGGCTTCATATTGCTTTTTAACCAAGTCAGATTTAGCCAGTAGTTCTGAAACCACTCTTACGATTTCTTCCTGCTCTTCGATAGAAGGCAAATTGAACTCATACGCTTTCAATTTCTGGGCGTTGATGTTTGATTGACTGACGCCATCTGTTTTTACTTGCCAGCAGTAATCTCTCGCATGAGGACTATTTAGCTGAATATTAAGGTATTCGGTGCTAAGGCGTTCAGTACCCTGGACTTTAATAAGGTATCCAGCGAAGATTGCTTCTCTCTCACCACGATAGATAGAGGTCTTTCCAACTAGTTCAGGGCTATTGGTACGGTTAAATAAAACATCACCAGGCTCGAGTTTGTATTTTTCAATCTCTTTTTCATCCGATGTAAAGACAAGATCTGACCAATCTAATCTGCCGTCTTGCAAGTTACCCATGCGAAGCACAGGTACAGAACCTTCTTTCTTGGATTTAGCGGAAGATCCGTAATTAAAACCTTTGCCGACCTGCTTCAGGCTGACATGTTCCCAGTCGTCCGCATTGTTCGAATCTCGCCACTCTTCAGTTAACTCTCCCGATATAGCCGCTGATAAAACAGACATACGAAAACGCTTTAACAGCTGAGGCACTTTATCTAGGCGAGACTGTGCCATCTCCAATTTTTCGAAGATTGAGTCGAGTCTATCTGCAATACACTGTTGCTCACTTTCCGAGGGCATAAAAAATGAGTAACTTTGCACATCAGTAGATTTAGCCGCTGGATACAACGCACCTTGAGTTTTTCCCGAAATATTATCTATGAAGTCTTGAGTCCGTACTAGATAATATAAAAACCGAGGTACTACAGTATCGGGCTTTAGTACGTCAAAGCCCGTCGAAGCATACTGCCCATGATACTCCTCTGGAACGATTGCGACTGCATTGAGATTTGGGCGTGTTAGGGATACTAATACATCATCTGTATGGATTCGCTTTCGCGCTCGGCTTGGAGCATCGGCACCCAACAAGTACTGAGGTGATACGATCTTCTTCGACTTTCTGTCAATACTTCCAATGTCAACATAAATCAATTTCTCATCATCTGCTGGTTTATTTTGAGCGGTCTTCTTTGTGACTTCCTTTATCGTTTTTTCTTGCCAGCTTTGAGGATAATTAGTCATAGCACTACCTCTTCCGAAGTCTCTGCACCACCAAGGTCAACTAAAATTGCTTGCAAGTCAGAAATCGCACCTGCTAACTCTTCAATAGCTTCTGCAATTAACTCATCAGGCTCAGGCAGACTCGCTGAGTCTTCCAAGCTATCATCTCTAATCCAAGCTAGGTCTAAAGAATCATCTCTATTCTTGATTTCTTCTCGGGTAAACGCACGTAAGCGGCAAGTTTCGATATTGCCGACAGCACTTCCGCCTTGATGGTTATCGATAAAGGCTTGACGTTTAGCTTCATCCACTTGCGTTAGGTCACTACCCACCGCACGGTAAAACTCTTCAAAGTGTTCTTTTTCCAAAACAGTGCGTTTACCGAATTTCGGCATATTGGCGCGAAGATCGTACACCCACACTTTTTTGGTATTACCTTTGTCTTGATGGATATCGGTCGGCTTATCGAAGAACAGCACATTGGTTTTAACACCTGCTGCGTAGAAGATACCAGTAGGTAAGCGCAAAATAGTATGCAGGTTGCATTTTTCCATCAGATCATTACGAATTTTACGGCCCGTCGAACCTTCAAATAACACGTTGTCAGGTAATACGACAGCAGCTCTTCCGCCAGGCTTGAGCATAACGTGGTACATGGCATGCAAAAACGCCAATTGCTTGTTGCTGGTGTAGTGCACAAGATCGTCACGGGTTGGAATACCGCCACCTTGCTTAGTACCAAATGGTGGGTTAGCGAGAATTAACGATGCTTTGGGCAATGCCTTGCCTTCGTTTGATAGGGTGTCGCCATACAGCACACCAGAGTTTTCATCGTCCACTGCCAAGTCATGCAGCATAAGATTCATCATTGCTAGACGACGTGTATCTGGCACCAACTCCATGCCAAAGAAGGTTTCATGCTGGTAGCTGTCGTAATCAGCTTCATCCAGCCCCATCACATCGAAGTTCTTCTCCATGTATTGATGAGCGGCAATCAAAAAGCCGCCAGTGCCCGCTGTAGGGTCAACGATAACATCACCTTTTTGATTGTGACGTTTGTCTTTCGGCGTTGGCTTCATCAGCTCAACCATCACCTCAATCAGCACACGAGGGGTAAAGTACTGGCCTGCACCGGATTTTTTCTCGCTCGCGTTGATTTCAAGCAAGCCTTCGTACATGTCGCCCAAGCCTTCTTGCTTAGCCGAATACCAGTCAAGCTTGTCTATCTCTGTGACCAGTTTTGTTAGTGTTGCTGGTTTGCTAATGCAGGTTGAAGCGTTGTTGAAAATCGCTTTAGTGATAAGTGAGCCGTGGGAGCCTAAGTGAACCAGTAGTTTTTTGTATTCTTCAAGGCGTGTTGCAGCATTGAACTTTTCAATATCAGCCCAACGGTACCCTTCGGGGAGTAGTTTTTCTTGTCCCGTCTCCTCAACCATTTTCAAGAAAACGAGGAATGTCAACTCGTTAAGGTATTCATTGTAGGTAACACCATCGTCACGTAGTAAATGACAAAGGCTCCAAAGTTTGTTGATTAGGTCTTGTGTGCTCATCGTTGTTCTTAGTTTATTTAAATTGTTGGGCATTGTAACCGATTATGCGGTTTCTTTACGGTCATCATCCGACCAAATAGCACGGTTAAATTGCGCGAGGACATCAACTACAGGCTGTTCGAAAAGCTTGTTCGCTCGTTGGAGACCACCAAGGCGTTGCTTAAAAATACCTTCGTTGAGGTTAGACTCGTCAACAACGATGTTGGCTTTCATCTGTGCGGCGATAGTTTCCAACCACTCTCGTTGCGGCGTTTTCCAGGCACAACTCGCGAGTATTTTCTGCAATGCATTGTCAACACGTTGCTCATACGGAATAAGGGCCTCACCGATTGCGGCTTGTCGGATAAAACCAATAATTCGGGCGGCGATGTCCTCATTTTTCACTTCTTTCCAAGCTACTTTTAGCTCTTCCTCTCTAAATTCGTTTTTTTCCAGCTCTACAACGAGTTGCTTGAGATCAGTTCGTGTCAGCTCCCATGGCCTTTGGATAACCGTTTTTAATGCCACCATCCGGTTACTATTTGCGTTTACAAAAGCTGCAAACGATGACAAGTAATCCTCTGGTTTCTGGCCGCTGCCATAGCCCGTTGATGTACCAGTGACGTCGTCAGGCTTGTCTGATATCACTATTTTGTTTCGACCACTGCCGCCCTGCACTTTCATATCAAGAAGCTCGCCTAAGCCAGGATGGCTAACAAACCAACTCGCCACATCCTCTGTGTTCATTGCTTTCAGTTCTTTGGCGAACTCTTTAGGTGGCTTGCCAACGATTCGCTCAAAATCATCCTGTTGAAGTGGTGTTAAGTGGTTCTTTTTACTTTGTAATTTGGCAAGAAATTGATCTTTAGCCAGTTCTTGCAGTTTGGCATCCGCCCCCTTGGTGATCTCTTGCTCCAACTCAGAGAAGGTAACGTCGACCTTGGTCACAACAGGTTTCATTGTGTTCACTTTCTCAAGCTGTTTGTAGATATCTACAGCGTCGTAGATGCGGAATCGCTCTTTACCTATCTCATCACAACGGCGTGTAGCTCGACCAAGCATTTGCTCAAATAAAATGCGGCTATTAACACGCCGTAAGAACACCAAATTACAGATACTAGGCACATCGACACCTGTTGTCAGTAGGTCAACGGTTACTGCGATATTAGGTAAGCGGTCATTTTTGAATAGGCGTATTTTTTCCAAAGGCTTATCGGAAGCACCTGTAATTTTCTGAATAGCGTCATCTTCAACTTCACCGTGGTAGTCTTCACACGCTTGTTTTAAAGCTTCTACAACCTCATCGGCATGGCGGTCTGTGACACAGAAAATCAATGACTTTTCTTGTGAGTACGGGTTCAGAGAATCGCTTTCGATTAACCACTTACAAATCACTTTAGTGAATTCTGGAGCAATCACTTTTCTGTTAAAGTCGGCAACTTCAAAATCTAGCTCGTCAGGTGTATGAATCAAATCAAACTGTTGAGTTTGAGGGTCGTAGACTTGAACCTCGTCGTTGACCTGATAATTGATCCCTTCCGTGTTTAATTTGGTATGGATACGAATGGGAGGTAGATGATCGACTAGGTGTCCATCAATAACGGCTTCGGTATAGCTGTATGAGAATACGGGCTCACCAAATATATCTACTGTGTGGATCGCTGGTGTTGCTGTTAGACCAACTTTAAAGGCATCAAAATACTCAATAACTGCTCGGTACTTTGACATGTAATCTTTCTGGTCTCGAAACTTAATCTCGGTATCGCTAAGCTCACGATCGAGCAAGTAGCCACGGTGACATTCGTCTACCACAATACAATCGTACTGGCCGACACCAGGCTTTGAGGCATTTTCAGAGGGGTACATTATCCGCTTTACCAAGCCTTGGACCGTTGCCACATGCACTCTGGTATCATCATCTGGAACAGCTTTCGGGGCTTTATCAGGCTCCATGCCCATTACTTCGAAGGTGTCTGCGAAAGTATTGAGGTTTTCCATTCGCACTTCACCAAAATCTACCGAGGCTTGAACGCCCAAAGCACTTCTATCGACCAAGAACAGAATTCGACGAAAACGTTGTGCTTTCAGCAGTCGATATACCAAGGCTATACAGGTTTTTGTCTTACCCGTTCCCGTTGCCATTGCCACCAGCGCCTTTTCTTCTCCATCTTTGATCGCTTTTTCTACAGAGAGGATGGCTGCTTTTTGATAGTCACGGAGCTTTAACTCGTACTCAAAACCCATTTCATCCAACTCTGCGTTGGCTTTTTGAGGTGTTTGACGCAAGTATTCTTTTAGCTCGGGGGGGGTATACCAGCCTTTGAGGGCTTTTCTACGATTGGTACTGTCTCTGACGTCTAAAAACCAAATACCGCTCTCTTGTTTTAGCTGTTTTAAATACGTACGGCCATTCGTGGCGAACACCACTGGTACCAAAAAGTCATTGTACTGAGTTATTTCAACGCCACTTGGTAAGTGTTGGATACCTTTCGCGTAGCGTTTTGCTTGATCGACTGCGCCATAAACATTTTTCGCTGATTTTTTCGCCTCAATGGTTGCTACCAACGTCATTCCCATAAAAAGCGCATAGTCTGCCGGACCAGACTGTGTGGGCCATTCTGCGATGGCTCTATTCTTGTTTGGTTCAGGCCTAGCACCTTTTGAATATCGAAGGTTTTCAGTATCCGCCTCCCATCCTGCATCAACCAATTGCTGGTCGATAATGACGCGAGTCTCTGCTTCATCCATTTCAAAAGGCGACCTCTCAATACGAATAATTTCAGATGCTTGCTCTTCCTTGGATTTAGAATGAAACGTTTGGAAGTAAATAATATTTGCTTCGTCCATCTTGAGGCGATAAGACGATAATGTTCTTTCTTGCTCTTCAGCCAACTCTTCCCAAACAGCCATTTCCTCGGCCATTTTTTCAGCGCGCAGCCTCTCTGCTTGCGCTTTATCAGCCTCAACTTTGCTAAGTTCTTCCGCGACTTTGATACGGTTTTCAGTTCGCTGAGATTCAATTTTCAAACTCTCAACTTGCTCTTCGAGTTGACGAACATAGTCTGAAGGGTCTTCAGGTTTGACGAATTTCTGAATCTTAAAGCCTTTAGCTTCATCGCCACCAAAGGTGACATGAAACCACACTGATAGCGAATGCCCAACCATAAGGGCTTTTAGTGCATCCCTGTGTGTACTGCTGTCGAAGACATGCGTTGCACTATTGCCAAGTTTACGAATCGTATGGAAAGCATCTCGAACGTTATCATCAAGGCGAAGAAAGCAATCTAGCTCTTTGAGAAGATCAATTTGCTTAATGTTTGCACCATACTTAACGCCAACACGTGACGCTATCGTCTGGGCAATCGCTTCTCCTAACTGACGAACATTGACTAACGTTGTATTTGGAAACGGAACAAAGTTTCTTTCCGCACTCTCAGCGAGCTTAAATAGCCAATCGTGATGCTTTTTGAGAAATTCAAAATTACTGAAGTCTGACATGCCGTTTATTCCTCAAAAAACTCTTCATCAATCCGCTTGATATGCAAAACCTGCTCATCTCGGCTACCGATGTTGTACCGAAGCATCAGCTTGGCTAGTTCTTTCCCATTAATAAGCACAATGCGCATACCTAAATCTTTCGCGGTTTGAACAGCAGAGGGCGTGAAATCAGAGGTAGTGATAAAGATGCCTTTCTGCGCTTTCTTGAGGTTAAGTGCACCAAAGAAATCACGAATATCACCTGAACTGACATTATTACCTTCTGCATAACGCTTGGCTTGAATGTATACCTGGTCGACACCCAATGGATCTTGATTTATAACGCCATCAACACCGTTATCGCCACTCTTTCCGAGAGTATGAGCCATTCCCTCATTGCTTCCGCCATAGCCCATTGCTAGTAACAGGTCGATCAGTAGTTGCTCAAAGAAGGCTGGAGACACTTTACGTGTTCGTGACAAAATATCGGAGGCTAATGCATCGTTAATCTGTTTGTAAGCAGCCCTTAGTACTTCATCTGGTGTCGCATCATTATCAGACACAGCTGCTTCTTCGACTTTATCTGAATCACCATTCTTTTGCTTAGTAAACGCATTGAAGTCATCAAAACGTTTAAGATATTGGTTATTGATCTCTTCGCCACTGTTTAAAGCTTCTTTCCCCAAATCTGTTATCACGAAATGACCACGTCTTGTTGAGTCCAAAAGCCCCGCTTTCGCTAGATAGGTTTTGGCCCATCCAACTCGGTTTGTGAAAGCTGCCTGTCGCCCGCTGGGAAGAAGCTCTGTTCTCTCGTCTTCCGACAGGTTGAATTGCTCCGCTAGCAAGTCTACAACATTGCTAAGCTTAACTTCTTCATTCTTCGCAGCCTCTAACACTGGCTTCATCAAATCCTGATAACTTGGAAGCATCTAAAGCACCTACGTTTTTTGTTTTTCGATCCACGCTTCGAGATCTTCACGTTTGAAACGCCAAGAACAGCCGACTTTGAAATCAGGAAGCTTTCCTTCGCTTGCTAATCTGTATGCTGTTTTTTCAGCCAACTTTAGATACGCTGCCAACTCTTCCAGGGTTAAAGTTTGGTCATTCATTTCAGCATGTTAGCTTTAATTATGTTAATAGGTTTAATGGTAAGAGAATATGGAAAAATTGGGGAATGAGCAATGATGAAGGGCAAATTATAGATCTCCGTTAACAGCCGCGCTATCCCTCTCCGCTACCCTTGCCATCACCCACTCTTCGACTTCACTTTCTACCCACGCAACAGCTCTGCCTCCTAGGGGAACGCTTTTGGGGAAGGTACCGTCTTTCATCAGGTTGTAGATGGTTGAACGGCCAAGGCCTGTCATGTGTTTTACTTCGCTCAGTTTAATTAATCTCATGATATTACTCCGTTATTGGACTCATGAGATTTCCGCGCACGTAAAGATTTACCGGTTTTGCCCCTCTTGCACCCACTCCCCTAACCAACCTGATTTCAGATATATGTCATCGATACGCATAGCCACATCAATCACTTAAAGGAGACTCCCTATGCGTAC
>NZ_MUEZ01000026.1:0-29797 GCF_001996015.1 Salinivibrio sp. ML198 | reverse complement strand
TTGTCGTTTGGTCACTCAGTTCATCGAATAAATCTTTTTGTCTATTCTCAACGAGTGCCCACACAGATTGCATAGGTCAAATTGTTAAAGAGCGTTGACTTGCGAAGCGTTGCTTCGCTCGGTCAGGGCTGCGTATATTACTCGCCTTGCCGATGAAGTCAAGAAGAAATTTTATCTTTTTGTTGATGCCAACCGACGAAAACAAAACCTCTTTTTGACTCCCCTAACGCGTTGTCGGCGTTAAGTAGGTGGGCTATCTTAATCATTCAAAAACTGACGTCAAGCGTTTATTTTTATTTGATTTTTTGCCCCGACATGGCCGCTGAGCGCTTGCCCTGTGTGCCGTGTCGATGGAGGCGCATTATAGGGAAGCTGATCAGATTGGCAACCCCTTTTTAGGTGTTTTTTAGAAAAAAACTGTCACTCGCTGTTTTTTTGCTCGCTAGGGTGTAAAACTGGTACCAAAGTCAGCGTTATCTGACATTGTATAGCGATATAAAGAGGGATTTGTGATGGCAAAACAGCTGCGCGCTTATAAAGGCATGACGCCTCAGCTGGGCGAACGCGTCTATATTGATGAATCCAGTGTATTGGCTGGCGATATTACGCTAGGCGATGATGTGAGTATTTGGCCGCTGGTGGCGGCACGTGGTGACGTGAACCATATCCAGATTGGCGCACGGACCAATGTGCAAGATGGCTCAGTCCTTCATGTCACCCATAAAAATGCCGAAAACCCACAAGGTTACCCGCTGATCATCGGTGAAGAAGTGACAATCGGCCACAAAGTCATGTTACACGGCTGCCGGATTGGCAACCGAGTTCTAGTGGGAATGGGGACGATTATTCTTGATGACGCTGTGATTGAAGATGAAGTGCTAATTGGCGCTGGCAGTTTAGTCCCGCCCGGAAAACGCTTAGAGAGCGGCTACCTGTATGTTGGCTCACCGGTCAAACAGGTTCGCCCCCTCACTGACAAAGAGCGTGCCTATTTTGCACGCTCAGCGCAAAACTATGTCGACACTAAAGACATCTACCGCTGCGAGCACTAGATCACCAAGCTGCCATCGGGTTCAAACGCTTCTGATTCGATGGCTGCTTCCATTTGCTCTTCTATATCAAACCAGACTTGTTCGACGATCGCCTGCGCATTATCCGAGTCTACCGCACAACCGGCGAGCGCAGATAAGGTGGTAAAGCGGACAGCGCATGTTAACAACGCACCATTAAGTTGGCCGTAGAAACAAACACGCGCCTTTGCCGTGTCGACCTGCGCTTCGTCCGCAGCCAGAATAAGGGATTGATTCATCGACTGAGTGCCTCTCTTAACTGCTCGCGCACACGTTCGGTTTGTGGCCGACAGCCACGCCATATAGCAAAGCTTTCCGCCGCTTGTTCCACCAGCATGCCCAAGCCGTCTAAACATCGCCCTGCTCCTTGGCGTTGCGCCCATTGGTTGCTGGTTGTACAGCCAGCTTGATACACCATGTCATAGACAGTGGTCGCTGGACCAATCGCTCCTTGCGGGAGAGGGGGATGGCTTTGATGTAAGCTTGCCGAGGTCGCATTAATGATCACATCCACGGGCGCCGCCATGGGTTCATCCACGGCATGACTGGCGATCGGTCCGGCCTCACCAAATGCAGCGGCTAATTGCTGGGCTTTTTGCTCGGTGCGATTCACTATCATCAGCAATGCTGGCTCTTGCTCCAGTAAAGGAAGCAACACACCCCTTGCTGCACCGCCTGCTCCCACAACCATAATGCGCTTATCGCGCAGTGCCACATGGTGGTAGTGTAAGTCAGTTACCAAACCTGCCCCGTCCGTATTATCACCCAGTAGGGAACCATCGCTTTGCTTAACCAGCGTATTCACGGCACCGGCGCGGCGGGCACGCTCTGTCAGTGTATCAGCCCATTCATACGCTTGCTGTTTAAAAGGCACGGTCACATTGGCGCCGCGCCCTCCTTGCGCAAAAAACGCCTGCATACTGGACACAAAGCCTTCGAGCGGCGCCTCAATGGCTTGATAGTCGATGTATTGTTGGGTTTGCGTCGCAAATGCGGCGTGGATCTGCGGCGACTTACTGTGGCCAATCGGGTGGCCGACCACACAATAACGATCGGTCATCTGTTACCACTCCCTCGGTTTAAGGTAGTCGCGATAAAGTCTCGCTTCCGGTGCATCTTCATCAGGTGACCAATTATATTCCCAACGTGCCATCGGCGGCATCGACATCAGGATAGATTCGGTACGCCCACCACTTTGTAAGCCAAATAGCGTTCCTCTGTCATACACCAAGTTAAACTCGACATAGCGTCCGCGGCGATAAAGCTGAAAATCGCGTTCTCGCTCACCATAAGGCGTGGCTTTGCGGCGCTGTACTATCGGCAGGTAGGCATCGATAAAGCCTTTTCCAACCGCTTGGGTATAGGCAAAGCACTGTTCGAATGGCCATTGGTTCAAATCATCAAAGAAAAGCCCACCGACGCCACGGGTTTCATCGCGATGGGGCAGATAAAAATAGCGATCGCACCACGCCTTGTGATCAGCGTACACGCTATCACCAAAAGGCGCGCATAAGGCTTTGGCGGTCTGATGCCAATGCTGGCAGTCTTCCTCGAACGGATAGAAAGGTGTGAGGTCAAAGCCTCCGCCAAACCACCATACAGGATCTGTACCTTCTTTTTCGGCAATGAAAAACCGCACGTTTGCGTGCGAGGTCGGCACGTACGGGTTATTAGGATGGATCACTAACGACACCCCCATGGCCTCAAAACAGCGCCCGGCAAGCTCTGGACGGTGCGCGGTCGCCGAGGCAGGCATTTGATCGCCAAATACGTGCGAGAAGTTCACTCCCGCTTGCTCAAACACTTGGCCCTGACGCAGGACGCGACTGCGGCCACCGCCCCCTTTCTCACGCTCCCACGCATCTTCAATAAAATGCGCTTGACCATCTTCTTGCGCAAGCTGTTGGCAAATATCATCTTGAAGCTGGAGGAAAAAAGCCTTCACGGCTTGCTTATCAATTGTCGATTGACCGTGTGCCACGCTCACATCCTTTGTTACTGAGACTATATGCGTACTTTACCTGATCCACGCAGTGGGATCTTGACGGAATTTCATCCCCCACCGCCGACGCAAACGTTTTCCTTGCGGTGAAATCTGGGTATAATTCGCGCCACGCTCAGCTTATCTTATTCACGCTTGTCATCAAGAAGGACGTATTATGACTGTCGGTATCATCATGGGCTCGCAATCCGATTGGCCTACCATGACACATGCAGCGGCTATGTTGGATCATTTTGCCATCCCTTACGAAACCCGTATTGTCTCCGCCCATCGCACACCACAGTTACTTGCCGACTACGCCCAACAAGCGGCCGAGCGCGGGATTAAAGTGATTATTGCCGGCGCTGGGGGGGCCGCCCATTTGCCTGGGATGACCGCCGCACACACCAGCCTGCCGGTGCTCGGCGTGCCGGTCCAGTCAAAAGCGTTAAAGGGCATGGACTCATTGCTTTCTATTGCTCAAATGCCCAAAGGCGTGGCAGTGGGCACACTCGCCATTGGAGACGCAGGCGCCGCGAATGCAGGCCTCCTTGCCGCACAAATTCTCGCAACGGCCGACCCTGATTTGATGGCAAAAGTGGATGCGTTTCGCCAAGCGCAAACTGAAGCCGTTCTCGCTCAACCCAACCCACAAGGGTAAGGCCATGAATATTCTGGTGTTAGGCGCGGGACAACTGGCCCGGATGATGGCCTTGGCCGGCGCGCCGCTCAACCTTATCGTCAGCGCCTATGATGTGCGTAGTGGCGACATTGTTCACCCACTGACGCTGCAACCACTGGGGCACGGCCTCAATACGGCCATCGCCGGCGCAGATATTATTACCGCGGAATTTGAGCATATCCCCGCTGATATCTTGCACCAATGCGAGCAAAGCGGGAAGTTACGCCCCAGTGCTCAGGCGATTCTAACCGGTGGCGACCGCCAAATTGAAAAAGCCCTGCTGATGCAAGCAGGCGTCGCCAATGCGCCATACCGAGTGGTGTATACACAGGCTGATTTAGAAAAGGCGGTCGACGCACTGGGAGCACCCTTGGTCCTCAAAAGCACCTTGGATGGTTATGACGGCAAAGGACAGTGGCGCTATCGTGACGGCGATGATCTTCACGCATTATGGGCCGAGCTCGACGCCTTTCTTAGCGCGCCAGAGCAACGCGATGGCCAAGCCATCATTGCCGAAACCATGATCCCTTTTGACCGAGAAGTGTCACTGATTGGTGTGCGTGGCGCGAATGGTGAATTTGCCAGCTATAGCCTGACCCAAAACCACCACCATGATGGGATACTAACCTTGTCTGTGGTGCGCCCGGATGAACATGCCTTGCAAACACAGGCGGCGGACATGTTGGAAAAGATTGCCAGCGCGCTTAACTATGTGGGGGTACTCGCGGTGGAATTCTTTGATGTGGACGGCAGCTTGCTAGTTAACGAGATAGCGCCTCGGGTGCACAACTCCGGTCACTGGACACAGCAAGGTAGCGCGTGTTGCCAATTTGAAAACCACCTGCGCGCGGTCAGCGGCTTACCCCTCGGCCCAACCGATTTAATCCAGCCAACGGCGATGATTAATATCTTAGGCCAAGGCAGTGTCCCGCTTGCGACCTATCGTGATGCCCATGTGCATTGGTACAACAAAACGCCTCGTCCGGGGCGTAAAGTGGGTCATATTAATGTCACGGCCACATCGAACGCGGCGCTTGCCACCAAGTTAGCCAGCCTCGCCAGCTACCTCCCCGACGATGCTTTTCACGGTTTAAAATCGGCTGCCTTGGCTCTCGCCGCGCAAACCGATTAGCCTTCGCTCTCCGATTCTGCAGCCGATTCACCTTGAATCGCGCTGCAGGACTTATCGGCACATTGGTGCACCGTCTTGCCGCCTTTCTTACGCTCCACCAGCAGCGCAAAGCCACATTGCTCGCAGGTGCCGGCTATCGGTTGTGCGTTTACCGCAAAATGACACTTAGGGTATTGGTCACAGGCAAAAAAGCGCTTGCCGTAACGCGAGGTGCGCTCCACCAGCTCACCTTTGTGGCAGGCAGGGCAAGTGAGGGTAGTATGATCCGGTTCATCCGGTTTTTCGATATGCGTACATTGCGGGAACTGATCACAGCCAATAAACATACCGAATCGACCTTGGCGTAACACCAATTCTCCCTGATGACACGCCGGGCAAGCCACGCCAAGCGCTTTTACTACATGGCCATCACCATGATGTAACGCTTTGGTATAGTGGCAGTCTGGATAGGCGGTACAGGCCAGAAACGGGCCTCGTTTGCCCGATTTAAACGCAAGAGCGCTGCCACATTCCGGGCAGCGCTCATGGGTATTCGGGGTGTTATCTTTACTCATTCACACCTTTTACTGTCATTGATAAGCGTTAGTGCACGTATCCCTCTTGTGCGTCGTACAGCATTTCTTCCATCTGTGTATACGCACGTTCGTTACCGGGCACGTTAAACAGCACCATCAAAATAACCCATTTTAGATCATCAAGACCAAATTCTTGGGTCTCGAGCTCCATCACCCGATCGATGACCATTTCACGCGTTTCCGGTGAAAGCACCCCAGCCTGCTCTAAGAATAAAAGGAAGCCTCGGCTTTCTTGGTCGATAAAGCGCGTTTCTTGCTCGGTATAGATTCGGATCGAGCTTTGGGCACTGCCTGATAGGTAAGGCTGTTTATCCGCATTTTGCAACTGTGCCAGCTTTTCAAGCCAGTTCAGGGCTTTATATATATCGTCTTGATGAAAACCCGCGCGGGACAATTCATCTGCTAACTCGTCCTGATCGATCATCACTTCCACATCGCTGTGGATGTAGGTTTCGAACAGGTACATAAGAATGTCCATCATGGCTAGCCCCTCCTCGTTCTGACATAGCCACCGGGTACTGCTGCTACAAGCCCCTGGAGTTCTAAGTCTAACAACTGCATCATGATTTCGTGAACCGGTTGGTTGCAGCGCTCAGCCAGTACGTCGACACACGTCGCGTTAGCCCCTACGTTAGCCAACAGCGCAGAAAATGGCAATCCTTCGTGCGTATCTAACTTGGGTGCATCACTAAATAATTCGTTTTGCTGACTCACAGCAAACTGAACCAAGCTATCCACATCACTTATAATATCATCAACACAATCGACTAACACGGCGCCTTGTTTTATCAATTGGTGGCAACCTCGCGATTGGACTTGGTCTATGGGACCGGGAATCGCAAACACACTCCGGTTTTGCTCTAGCGCATAACGTGCCGTGATCAGTGACCCACTTTGCGGTGCGGCCTCTACCACTAATACGCCTGCCGACAACCCACTGATCAACCGGTTGCGGCGCGGAAAGTGTTCGGCTCTTGGCGGGGCGTCCGGCCAAAACTCTGAAACAAGCGCCCCCTGCGCTTCAATCCGCTTGGCCAATGCGCGATGCCGGGCGGGATACACATTGGCCAGTCCGCTTCCCAGCACCGCCAAGGTTTTTCCGCCACCCTCGAGTGCGCCTTTGTGTGCCCGGCCATCGATACCTAGCGCAAGCCCACTGGTGATCGCAACGCCATGCTCAACCAGTTGTTTGGCAAATTGAAACGCCGTTTCTAGCCCTTGCGGTGTCGCGTGTCGACTGCCCACCATCGCCAATTGAGGCATCGCCAAGCAAGTCAGATCGCCTTGCACATACAAGACCAAAGGCGGCCGTGCGATTTCTCGGAGTAGTGCAGGATAAGCTGGATGGTCAAAGCCAATCAGGTGGCAATTCTCTTGCCTCGCCCACTCAAGGCTACGCTCAATCATGGCATGATTGGGGTGCATGATGGCCTGACATTGCTCAGCGGTTAAGCCAACCGCGGCAAGCTCATGATGGGTTTGGTCACACAATGCGTCGATGGGCATTTTAGCTAACAGCGCGCGCCGCTGCGGGACGCGCAACCGCGGCACTTGAGTCAGCGTCAACCATCCTCGCAGCGATTTATCGTGCATAGGCCGGTTGAGAAGATGGCGGTACCGCATGCATGCCGGCTTTGATCGGCTGACGCGCTTGGGTGATCACCGCCAAGCTAACCCAAGGGTAAGCCCGAACGACCATGGTTTGTCCCACCGTCACATCAGGCATGGGTGTGATGGATTGTGTCGTGCTTTCGTTCGCGTTTTGATAGCGATACTCACCAGGGCCATTTAATACGTTGGCACCAGCTTCAGTGACAGTAAACATTTGTCCGGTCGTCACGCCATCATTGGCACCTTTATCGAGCACCACCAGCTGACCATTCGCGACATACTCACTGCCATAAAGATGCCCTAATAACCTCGCGTCGGTTTGAGCCGCTTGGGGCCAAAAGCGCGCATGCGTGTTCTCGGGCAAAGGTAACAAGACATCATTGGGCCGTACTTCCTGCACCACGCGTGTCAGTGTCATCACACTGCGCCCTTCACTTCGCGCACGGATACGTCCGTCAGCCACATGTTTTAAGCTCACCATAGCGATCGGTTCGGCGCTAGCCTCTGACGTCGCAGGGCGTAAAAAGGTTTTCTCAACCCGAAAAACCTGCCAATTTTTGGCACCCAACGACGCATCCACATACAGGGTATCGTGCACTGACAGATATTGACGCCCATCTGTAGAGCCAAGAACACGAGGCAGCGCCACCAAACGCGCCTTTTCGACCAGCATATCCTGTTGTAAATAGGGCAGCAGCATAGGATCGACACTGCTAAGCGCTGACGTCTTGGGTGCATCTCCCTTTGCTGCAATCGCGCGCCTAGGCTTGTAGCTGACGGCCGGTTTCCCCGCTTGCCATGTGAGGGTGAGCACATCGCCAGGATAAATAAGATTGGGATCCTTTATAGCCGGATTTGCGTACCATACGTCACGCCATTGCCAAGGATTATCGAAAAAGGTGGCGGCGATATCCCACAGGGTATCCCCCCGCTCAACCACGTATCGCTGACTCTCGGCAGGGCCGGCTGCCAGCACTGGTAGCGCGATAGCCAATAGCCCAGCGGCGGCGAGATTGAATAGCTTTCTTGTCATCAATGTCTTCCTCACCCGACGAATGATGCTGATGCTGTCAATTGGCTGGCAAAATGTCTAGAATTAACCCAATTACCCCGTGCCGCTTTCGGCACAGTTCAATTTTTATGAGACGTTATGGCTTTACTGAACGTATTAACATTCCCAGATGAGCGCCTTCGCACCGTGGCCAAGCCGGTGGACGCTGTCACACCTGAGATCCAGAAAATGGCTGATGACATGATTGAAACCATGTACGCCCAAGATGGTATTGGTCTCGCGGCCACTCAGGTTGATTTTCACCAACGCATGGTGGTGATTGATGTCTCCGAAACCCGCGATCAGCCCATGGTGCTTATCAATCCAGAAATCATCGAAAAGCGCGGTGAAGATGGCATTGAAGAAGGATGCTTATCTGTGCCCAGTGCACGCGCATTGGTTCCCCGTGCGGCAGAAGTGACCGTAAAAGCGCTGGATCGCGACGGCAACGCTATCCAGTTTGATGCCGACGACCTGCTAGCGATTTGTATTCAGCATGAGCTTGACCATTTAGAAGGTAAGCTGTTTGTGGACTACCTATCGCCGCTGAAACGTCAGCGCATCAAGCAAAAGATGGAAAAAATCAAACGCGCTAACCAGAAAGCAAGCTGAGGTCACTTTGAGCACACCGCTGCGTATAGTATTTGCGGGCACGCCGGATTTTGCCGCGCGCCATTTACAAGCCCTGCTCGATAGTGAGCATGAGGTGATTGCGGTTTATAGCCGTGAAGATAAACCCGCTGGCCGAGGCAAGAAGCTCACGGCAAGCCCCGTTAAACAGCTTGCGCTTGAGCACGACTTACCCGTGTACCAGCCTCGCACGTTGCGTGATGAACAAGCACAAGCGGAGCTGGCTGCCTTGAACGCCGACGTGATGGTCGTGGTCGCTTACGGGCTGATTCTGCCCAAGCCCGTATTGGACACCCCCAAGTTAGGGTGTATTAATGTGCATGGCTCCATTCTGCCACGTTGGCGTGGCGCCGCTCCTATCGAACGAGCAGTATGGGCTGGTGACAATGAGACGGGAGTCACCATCATGCAGATGGATGAAGGGCTCGACACAGGCGATATGCTTAAAATTGCGACCTTGCCCATTGATGAGAAAGAAACCAGTGGTAGCCTATATTTGCGCCTTGCGGAGCTGGGTCCGCAGGCATTGATTGATTGTCTTAATGACATGGCTAACGGCATTATTCTTGCGGAGCCACAAAACGATGCCAAAGCCAACTATGCCGAAAAGCTCAGTAAGCAAGAAGCGCAGATCGATTGGCATCAAGACGCCGCGTTTATCGAACGTTGTGTACGGGCATTTAACCCGCGCCCGGTCAGCTACTTCACCTTAGGTGAGCAAAACATCAAGGTGTGGGGCGCTAACGCACTAGATATCGACGTGGACGCGGCGCCAGGCACAGTGATCAACACTGACAAACATGGCATTCAGGTCGCGACCGGAAAAGGCGTGATCCAGCTGACCCAACTACAACCCCCGGGCAAAAAAGCCATGCAAGCGCATGAACTACTGAATGCACGTCGTGAATGGTTTGAAACAGGCACCCAACTGTAGCGTGCCACCGATACGTGAGAAGAAGGCCAGTACGCTGGCCTTTTTTAATCTGACCCACACTATCGTCTGATGCCAATTTGGCCTTTGAATAGGTAAACATATGAATGTAAGAGCCGCGGCCGCCCGCGTTCTGTATCAAGTAGTTGATCAGGGCCAGTCATTGTCCCAGCAGCTCCCCCTCGCTCAACAGAAGGTCGCCCCGCGTGATGCTGCTTTGTTGCAAGAGATTTGCTATGGCACCTTGCGCTGGTTACCGCGATTAGAGCATATCGTGCAAGCCCTGATGGATAAGCCACTGAAAGGCAAACAACGAGTCTTTCATCACCTCATTCTGGTCGGGTTGTATCAATTAGGCTATATGCGCATCCCGGCCCATGCCGCCGTGGCTGAAACCGTGAATGCCACCAAGCCATTGAAGCGCCCACAATTACGTGGATTGATTAACGCCATTTTGCGCAATTATCAACGCGATCAAGATGCGCTAGACCAAGCCAGCCAAGCGAATGATGCTGGTCATTACTGCCATCCCGGCTGGTTGCTCAAACGCCTTCAGGCCGCCTATCCA
This sequence comes from Salinivibrio sp. ML198, assembly GCF_001996015.1. Classification (NCBI taxonomy): domain Bacteria; kingdom Pseudomonadati; phylum Pseudomonadota; class Gammaproteobacteria; order Vibrionales; family Vibrionaceae; genus Salinivibrio; species Salinivibrio sp. ML198. Next base: position 19,566 of record NZ_MUEZ01000026.1, on the reverse strand, counting down.
TCAAATTGGCAAGACATTGTGGCGGCAAATCATCAAAAGGCGCCGATGTGGCTGCGCGTCAACCGCCAGCACCATTCTCGAGACAGTTATCAAACGCAGCTGCAACAGGCCGGTATTGGTGCCAGTGTCCATCCAGATGCCATGGACGCTCTGAAACTCGACGCGCCGTGTGATGTGTCTCGCCTCCCCGGCTTTGACCAGGGCTGGGTGTCGGTACAAGATGCCGCCGCGCAGCTGGCTGTCGATTACCTCCAACCCGCGTCTGCAGAACATATTCTCGACTGCTGTGCCGCGCCAGGAGGGAAAACGTGTCATATCCTTGAGCACCAGCCTGGTGCCATCGTGACGGCCATTGATGCCGATGAAAACCGCTTATCCCGGATCAAAGAGAACCTGTCACGGTTAGGGCTGAATGCTGATGTGAAACACGCGGATGCCCGTGAGCCGAGCGCTTGGCATCAAGGGCCCGCGTTTGATCGTATATTATTGGATGCCCCTTGTTCAGCCACAGGCGTGATCCGGCGTCATCCCGACATTAAGTGGCTACGCCGTGATAGTGACATTCACGCTCTGGTCACGTTACAGGCAGAGATTTTAGACACAATGTGGCAGCAATTGGCGCCAGGCGGTACGCTGGTTTACGCCACCTGCTCAGTGTTACCGGATGAGAACCGCGAGCAAATCCGTGCCTTTTTAGCCCGTGAACCTTCCGCGATACTGCGCACCGGCTCGCAAGCGCAGCCTGGTCGCCAGATTTTGCCAGGCGAAGACGACATGGACGGTTTCTATTATGCATGCCTAGAGAAGCCTTTGTGCGACTAGGCAGGGAGTGACAGTAGCATGAAAATCATCATCTTGGGTGCAGGACAAGTCGGCGGCACCCTAGCAGAAAACCTGGTAGGGGAAAACAATGATATCACCATTGTTGACCGCGCCCCCGAACGACTGCGTGAGCTACAAGATAAGTATGACTTACGCGTGGTACAGGGGTTTGCCAGTCACCCAACCACGCTGCAAGAAGCCGGCGCTCAAGATGCAGATATGCTGGTCGCGGTGACCAACTCAGACGAAACCAATATGATCGCCTGTCAGGTCGCGTATACACGTTTTAATACACCAAACCGCGTCGCTCGGATCCGCAGCCCTGAATACTTGGCGGTGAAAGAGCAACTGTTTAACAGCGACGCCTGTCCGGTTGACCATCTTATCGCCCCTGAAGAGCTGGTCACTCGTTATATTCGTCGTCTAATTGAATACCCAGGCGCCTTACAGGTGGTCAGCTTTGCCGATAAAAAGGTCGGTCTGGTTGCGGTTAAGGCGTATTACGGCGGTCCTTTGGTCGGTAAAGCCTTGTCCGCCTTGCGTGAGCATATGCCGCATGTCGATACCCGTGTCGCCGCTATTTTCCGTCGTGACCGGCCCATTCGTCCACAAGGTACCACCATCATCGAAGCCGATGATGAAGTCTTTTTCGTCGCCGCGAGTAACCATATTCGCTCGGTGATGAGTGAATTACAGCGCCTTGAAAAGCCCTACAAACGCATCATGATTGTTGGTGGTGGCAACATTGGTGCCGGCCTCGCGATGGCGTTGGAGCGTCAATACAGCGTGAAGTTGATTGAGCGTAACCCCTCCCGTGCGGAACACCTTTCTGAGTTACTTGAAGAAACCACGGTGTTTTGTGGCGATGCCTCTGATCAAGAACTGCTCAGTGAAGAGCACATTGATCAGATTGATGAGTTTATCGCGGTCACCAACGAAGACGAAGCCAATATTATGTCGGCCATGTTGGCGAAACGCCTTGGCGCGAAAAAAGTCATGGTGCTTATCCAGCGCGGCGCCTATGTGGACTTAGTGCAAGGCGGGGTGATTGATATTGCCATCTCCCCTCAACAGGCGACGATATCTGCGCTACTCACCCATGTGCGCCGCGCAGACATTGTTAATGTCTCGTCACTACGACGCGGCGCCGCTGAGGCGATTGAAGCCATCGCCCATGGGGATGCGTCGACATCCAAAGTGGTCGGGCGCGCCATCGGCGAGATAAAACTGCCCCCCGGTACCACCATCGGTGCCGTGGTGCGCGGCGATGAAGTGTTAATTGCGCACGATAAAACCGTGATCCAGCAAGATGACCATGTGGTCTTGTTCTTGGTGAACAAAAAATATATTCCTGACGTTGAACGCCTGTTCCAGCCCAGTCCCTTCTTCCTATGATCCTCGCCTGCAGGCGTTGTTGCCTGCAGGCTCACGCTTTTTCGCTGTCTACTGCCGTTCCAATCACTTTGGGTATACACTAATAAAAGTTCTCTCGGTATCGATGACACACAAAGGAACGCCATGTCGGACGATAAGTTTCAGCAATCTACCAGCTTCCTCAAAAAAGCTGTGCCTTTGATGATGAAATACAAGGTGCCCACCACGCCCACCAACTATGCCCTGTGGTACACCTATGTCGCCAATACCGACGCCAAACTCAATGCGGATGTCGATGCCACCGTCGATGAGCACGGTACCTGTAGTCCGCTGCAAAGCGACATGCTTTACCAAAAACACATGGCCGATAAGCATAGCCGAGACATCAATGCGTTAAAGCAAAGCTTAGAATCGATGATGACCGAGATGAGCCACTCAATGTCAGATACTATCCAGGATACTGACGCTTTCCATTCGGTTCTCGATAACACCTTTGAACAGCTGTCACGGGTCGAAAATGAAGGGTTATCCATTGATGAGACCATTGCCGTGGTTCGCAACGTGGTCAAAGATTCGCAAGCGCTTACTCAGTCGACCCGCTACTTTAAACACCAGCTGAATGACGCGCAGCAAGAGATTGCGCAATTAAAGCAAAATTTGGCTGAGATGACCGAACAAGCCACTCATGATGGCCTAACCGGTTTGCTTAACCGGGCTGCCTTCGAGCGCGAACTCGCCGCCTACATTGATAGCCCACAAACCTGGCCGTTCTGCTTGGTACTCATCGATCTCGACCACTTCAAACACCTCAATGATACCTACGGCCATGTGCTCGGTGACATTGCCTTAAAGCAAGTTTCTAAACGGATCCTCGACTACTGTCGCGATGGCGTACAAGCCTTTCGCTACGGGGGCGAAGAATTTGCCTTGCTGGTGCCGCAAAAACGCCTCAGCACGGCCAAGCGCACCGCTGAAACATTGCGGGCGGCGATTGACCGCATGGTGATCAAAGACCGGCGTCGTGGCCGCACTCTAGACAGCATTACTGTATCGATAGGCGTCGCCGAGTATGACGAATATAAAGGTGAGAGCGGCGCAGATCTGATTTACCGTGCCGATCAGCACCTGTATCAAGCTAAAAACCTAGGCCGTAATCGCGTGATGCCGATTAATTAATCACCACCTGAGCGGAAATTGATCCTGGCTAAGTTTCATCTCAGTGTGGTCGGGCACAATGGCATTTTTTACGTGCCACACTGAGGACGCCCATATGCAATGCCACCGTATCAATGAGCTGCTCGACCTACTCAATCAATCTTGGCAAAAAACCCCTGACTGTTCTCTGATGCAAATGCTCATCCAGATCGCTGATGAAGCCGGTCATGGTCAGGATATCACCACACTGTCAGACGATACCTTGATCTATCAGCTTAAGATGCGACTAGAAGATACTGATGCCCCCATTCCTGGGCTAGCCAAAGATTGTGAAGACGATTTTAAAGCCGCGATTTTGCGCGCACGCGGGATCCCGCCTCAGCAATCGTCGTGAAAGCAGTCTGGCTAATCGTCTGTTATAGCTAGATTTCATTGAGTTTGTGGCTATGTTGCAAACTATGACTCTGGTAGCGTATTCAAGGAGTTCGCTGCGCTACAATCACAGGCAACAATGATAATCAGGGCCTGGCAACGCACCATGGACCCGTACCCCAAGGAAAGCCAATGTCATGAGCGATAAAAAAATCAACGTCAAAGACGTGACTGCAAAAGAGTACAACCCCAAAACTCACAAAGGGGCTGACGACCGTTTCAACCCAAGCAATCGTATTTATGTGCGTGCGGTAAAAGGCTATTACCAGCGTATGCGACGCTATATGGGCTGGTTTTTCATGCTGGTGTTCCTCGCCATTCCATGGCTCCCATACCAAGGACGCCAAGCCATCTTACTCGACATCGGTAATCAGAAATTTACCTTTTTTGGCACCACACTCTGGCCACAAGACCTTACCTTGCTGGCTGCACTATTGATGCTCGCGGCATTTGGCCTTTTCTTTATCACCACCTTTCTTGGCCGCGTGTGGTGTGGGTATTTATGCCCGCAAACCGTGTGGACCTTCTTATTTATTTGGTTTGAAGAAAAACTCGAAGGCGCCGCCAACAAGCGCCGCAAGCAAGACTCGTTAAAACTGACGCCTGAGCTAGCCGCGCGCAAAACCGCTAAACACGCGGCATGGTGGGCGATCTCCTTGATTACCGGGATGACCTTCGTTGGCTACTTTGTGCCAATGCGCGAGTTAGCTATCGATTTAGTCACCTTTGATACCAGCTTCTGGGTCGGTTTTTGGGTGATCTTCTTTGCCGCTTGTACTTATGGCAATGCAGGCTGGATGCGCTCGATTATGTGTATTCATATGTGCCCTTACGCACGCTTCCAGTCGGCGATGTTCGACAAAGACACCTTTATTGTCGGATATGATGCTAAGCGCGGCGAAAAACGCGGCCCTCGTCCTCGCAAAAAAGATCCGAAAGAGTTGGGACTCGGTGACTGCATTGACTGTAATTTGTGTGTGCAGGTCTGCCCAACAGGCATCGATATCCGTGACGGCTTGCAATACGAATGTATCAACTGTGGTGCCTGTATCGATGCTTGCGATGAAACCATGGATAGGATGGGCTATGAGCGTGGACTGATTAGCTACACCACCGAGCACAAACTAGAAGGCAAGAAAACCGCCGTGATGCGACCTAAGCTCCTTGGCTACGGGGTCGTCATGACCATCGTCACCGCGATGTTCATCTACTTAGCGATGTCAGTGATGCCCATGGAGCTGGATGTGATTCGAGACCGAAACCAGCTTTATCGCATCAATAACCAAGGGTTGGTGGAAAACACTTATACCTTAAAAATCCTCAATAAAACCCAATCGGATGAGACGTACCAACTGTCGGTGAATGGGCTGAACGATGTGGAATGGCATGGCCCGCAAACGGTCAATGTCCAAGCAGGGGAAGTGTTCTCATTACCCATCAGCCTCGCCGTTGATACCTATGAGATGGAACAGCGTATCGCTGATATCACTTTTGTGATGGAACGTGAGTCGGGTGAGGAGCAAAAAGTGGTCACGGCAGAGAGTCGGTTTATCACGGATCTCTAATCGTCATTTTAATCCACAATGAAAGGGCGCAGGCAGCGCCCTTTTTATTTGTTACCATGGCGTTTTGCCACACAAACGGAATGCTCATGACTGACCATGGCTTTGACTTTCATACACTAACGCCAGATGTTCAGTTAAATGCGATTGAGTCGGTGGGGATCTATCCTCAATCAGGCTTGCTTGCGCTGAACAGCTATGAAAACCGTGTTGCCCAATTTGTCGCTGATGATGGCCAGCGCTATGTGGTGAAGTTTTACCGTCCTGGGCGATGGTCTAACGCGCAAATTATCGAAGAGCACGCATTCTGTCATGAGCTCGCCCAGGCCGATATTCCCGTGGTAGCCCCAATCTACCGCGACGGTACAAGCCTTTTTACCGCCGAGGGGTTTCGCTTTGCGTTATTTCCCAGTGTCGGCGGCCGGGGTTTTGAAGTGGATAATTGGGATCAACTTGAGGCGGTCGGCCGTTACCTCGGCCGCCTACACCAAGTGGGCGCGGCGACCCCCTTCCAACAACGGGCAAAGTTTGATCTCGACAGTCATCTTTATCAACCTCGTCAGGTGTTAAATGAGGCAAATCTGATCCCAGAAGGCATTCAGGCAACCTTTTTCTCTGATCTTGACCGCTTAATTGACGCCATTGCCGCTCGCTGGCATACAAATTGGCCGGCGATCCGCTTGCACGGCGACTGCCACCCCAGCAACATTCTGTGGCGCGACGGTCCACTGTTTGTGGATTTTGACGACACGCGTAACGGCCCTGCGATTCAAGACTTGTGGCTGTTTTTAAACGGCAGTCGTGCCGATCAGCTCGCCCAACTCGATACCTTGGCAGAAGGTTATCGCGAATTTCGTGAATTTCCCGCCGATCAATTGCAACTGATCGAGCCGTTGCGTGGTCTGAGAATGGTGCACTATATGGCGTGGCTAGCAAAACGCTGGCAAGACCCGGCATTTCCACGTGCATTCCCTTGGTTTGCTGATGCAAAATACTGGGAAGGTCAGGTACTTGCATTTAAAGAACAACTTGCCACCTTAGAAGCGCCACCGCTTACGCTGTACCCGTAAGCGCTCAATCGATAACGGAGAGTCATTCAATCATGTTAAAGAAACTGTTTCCTGTGCTACTCATACTCGGCTTAACCGCCTGCTCTGAGCCTGAGAGCGTGACACAAACGTCATCACAAACCACGCAAACGGCAGAGTCTACCCAAACGCAGTCTGAATCCACCGCGCCTATGGAAGTGGCTGACGCTAAGCCGGGACGCTTTAAGGCAGGGGAAGACTACCAAGTGCTGGACACGCCAGCGACGGATACGCCCACAGTCACTGAGTTTTTCTCCTTCTACTGTCCTCACTGCTATCAATTTGAGCCACTGGTTCAACAGCTCAAACAGCAGGTGCCTGACAACGCCAAAGTGGTGAAAAATCACGTCTCCTTTATGGGCGGGGATATGGGCAGTGTCCTAACCCGTGCATACGCAACCGCCGTGGTACTGAATGCACAAGACACCATTATTCCAGTGATGTTCGATCGCATTCACGTGGCGCAAAACCCACCCAAATCATTGGCCGAGGTGCGCCAACTGTTCGTTGATAACGGCATTGATGGCCAAGAGTTTGATGGTGCTTACAACAGCTTTGCGGCCAACTCAATGGCGAAGCGCTTTGACCAATCGTTCGAAAAAGCGGGCCTGCGCGGCGTGCCTGCCGTGGTCGTGAACGGCAAGTATCATGTCACACCGAAAACCGTGGAAACCCCCGAAGAATACTTTCAGTTGATCAACTTCTTGCTTACCCAAAAGTAATTAGCTGACTTGGGCGTTGAGGTGGCGTAATAAGCCATCCATCGCCCGATACCCCAGCGCCTCAGCAAGGTGAGGACGCTGGATGGTGTCAACATCGGCCAAATCGGCAATGGTTCTCGCCACTTTAATGATCCTATGGTATGCCCGCACAGACAGTCCCAAACGATGCAGGGCTTGTTCTAAAAAAGCGGCATCGGTTTGAGCCAGTTGGCAATGTTGTTCCATTTCTCGATTGCTCAGCAACGCATTAACCTTACCTTGACGCGCCAACATCCTGGCTCGCGCCGCTTCAACTCGGGCTTTTACCACGACCGTTGACTCACCGCGCTCACCACCACTGGAGAGGCTCCCTCTTGGCAGTGCCGGAATATCAATCGACATATCAAACCTGTCCAATAATGGCCCAGACAAACGGGCTAGATAGCGCAAGATTTGCTGTGGGTTTGAGCGCGCGAGCTCTCCTTCATGATGGCCTGTGGGGCTGGGGTTTAATGCGCCTATCAGCTGAAAGCGTGCGGGAAAGCGGGTTTTGCCATTGGCGCGGGAGATAATAATCTCCCCCGACTCTAGCGGCTCACGCAGGGCATCAAGCACCCGGCGCTCGAACTCTGGCATCTCATCGAGAAACAGCACCCCATGGTGAGACAAAGAGATCTCTCCCGGGCGCGGAACGGTGCCACCCCCAACCAATGCCGCCATCGAGCTTGAGTGGTGTGGACTACGAAACGGGCGCCGACGCCAGTTTCCTTCATGCAAAGGTTGCTGGGTCAACGACGTGACCGCGGCTGACGCTAATGCCTCTTCATCATTCATAGGCGGGAGCAAATCACACAACCGCGAGGCTAGCATGGTTTTTCCGGTTCCGGGCGGGCCAACAAAAAGCAGATTATGTGAACCACTGGCGGCGATCTCTAGCGCGCGTTTTCCTTGTTGTTGGCCAATAATGTCACGCAAACACCGTGTTGAGGGAGGTTCGGGGGCTTCTACCTGTGTCGCATTCAAACCGAGATTTTGTTGACCAATGAGGTGCTGCGCCACCGCAATCAGATCAGGCGCTGACACATGGCGCTCATTATCCACCAATGCCACCTGGCTGGCGTTATCATCTGGCACCACCAGTGCGCGCTGCGCTTTTTGACAGGCAAGCGCGGCGGGCAAGGCCCCTTTAACCGGCCGTAGCTGTCCGGACAAAGCCAACTCCCCCAAAAACTCGAATTCGTTGAGCCGCTTTTCCGGCAGCTGCCCAGATGCAACCAAGATCCCGAGCGCTATCGGCAAATCAAACCGTCCACCTTCTTTGGGTAAGTCAGCCGGTGCAAGGTTAACGGTGATCCGGCGTGATGGGAACTCAAAGTTCGACGTCACAATTGCACTTCTCACCCTGTCCCGCGCTTCTTTCACCGTGGTTTCAGGCAGCCCCACCAGCGCAAACCCAGGTAAACCGTTAGATATGTGTACTTCTACAGTCACATTCGGTGCTTGCACGCCCACACAGGCTCGACTGTGCACTATCGCTAATGCCATTTTCTCTCCGCGTTACCCTTGTTAACCACTATGAAACCCGACTCTTATAGTGCAGAGCCAATTTATGATTAAGAGTATTTTTTTCTTGTCATGCGAGTGAGGTCTGTGATACCACTACAAATGCACAACAATTAAACACGAGACTCGGCGACAGATCGGGTTCGTGACTGACCTGTAACAAGCAGGCGTAAACAAAAACACAATTAACAAAAAGCCCATAAAATGGGCTAACGACAAGAAAAGACAGACAAATGCTTAACTTCGCTATCGTCCTAATTATTCGCCTCATCGTGGTCATTATTCCGCGAGGGGTTTAGGTACGCGAAATACAGCAGCAACATCGCAACCAAGCCCCCGCAACCAACAGGTTCGGGGGCTTTTTTCATTCATGTGGCGACGCCACGCGACAACGGAAGCAACAATGATGGAGAGCGCAGAGACAGATCATTCGCCCGCCTGCCCTCCCCGTTCATACGGGGAGGGACAAGGATGACAGGTGCACAATGGGTTGTGGAAGCCTTACGTAAGCAAGGCGTTGAAACCGTATTTGGGTATCCAGGCGGCGCCATCATGCCTGTGTATGATGCCCTCTATGATGGTGGGGTTGAACATATTTTATGTCGCCACGAACAAGGGGCAGCGATGGCCGCCATCGGGTATGCCCGCGCCAGTGGCCGTCCTGGCGTCTGCCTGGCGACATCGGGACCGGGCGCCACTAACTTAGTCACCGGACTTGCCGATGCGATGATGGACTCGGTGCCCGTAGTCGCGATCACCGGCCAGGTCGCCAGCCCACTAATAGGGACGGATGCGTTCCAAGAGATTGATGTCCTCGGCTTATCTCTCGCCTGCACCAAACACAGTTTTCTGGTCACCGATCCGGCCGAGCTTACGACGACTTTAGCGCAGGCATTCGAAATAGCACAATCAGGCCGTCCTGGCCCGGTATTGGTGGATATCGCTAAAGATGTGCAACAAGCACTGATCCCAAACACTGAGGCTCAGGTTCATGTTTCACATACTGCCCCTGTCGATAGCCAAGCACTCGAAAAGGCCAATGCGCTTATTCGTACCAGTGAGCGCCCTATGGTTTACCTCGGTGGCGGTGTGGTATTGGGTAAAGCCACCGAGGCGTTACGCGATTACTTGGCACGCAGTCAGCTCCCAGTGGTCAGCACACTAAAAGGCTTGGGCACGGTTGAATCAAACTATCCGCATTACCTTGGGATGCTCGGTATGCATGGCACCAAAGCGGCGAACCTCGCGGTGCAGGCGTCCGACTTACTGATTGTGGTTGGCGCACGTTTCGATGACCGGGTGACCGGCAAGCTCGATACCTTCGCCCCTCATGCCAACGTGGTGCACCTTGATATTGATGCGGCCGAAATCAACAAACTGCGCCGCGCGCAAGCACCGGTTTGCGCCCCACTCAATCAAGTACTCCCTGCACTCGCATGCCCTGACACGTCACCGGCATGGCGGGAACAAATTACCGAATGGCAGACCTCGCACGCGTGGCGCTACGACCACCCTGGCGAGGCCATCTATGCACCCGCCTTGCTCAAAAGCTTGTCCGATAGCATGCCCGCAAGCACAGTCGTTGCCACCGATGTGGGCCAACATCAAATGTGGGTCGCGCAACATGTTCGTCCCTCTCAACCCGAGAATCTGCTGACCTCGGCGGGGCTAGGCACCATGGGATTTGGCTTGCCTGCCGCAATGGGCGCCAAAGTAGCTCGTCCCGAGGATGAAGTGGTACTGGTGTCCGGAGATGGCTCATTCATGATGAACGTCCAAGAGCTCGGTACGCTCAAGCGTCGCGGCATCGGGGTAAAGATCATCCTGCTGGATAACCAGCGTTTGGGCATGGTGCGTCAATGGCAACAATTGTTTTTCGAGCAACGTTACAGTGAAACCGACCTGTCTGATAACCCGGATTTTCTCACCCTGGCGCGCGCCTTTGATATTCCTGGGCACAGTATCCAGCGTAAAGATGAGGTCGAGGACGCACTCAACACCTTGATGACACATCAAGGTCCTTATTTGCTGCATGTTGCCATTGATGAAATGGAAAATGTATGGCCGCTGGTACCACCCGGCGCGGCAAACCAACAAATGATGGAGCAAGACTTATGATGCAACACCAGTTTTCTATTCATGCGACCCACAGCCCTGAACTGCTCGAGCGTGTTTTGCGTGTGATCCGTCATCGCGGTTTTACGGTTTGCCAGTTCAACATGTCTTTGCCCGCGGACAACGGCCACGTCATTTTTGATGTCACCGTCGAAAGCCAAAGAGCGATCGAGACCTTGCGACCACAACTGACTAAGCTATGGGATGTGGCTGAGGTCATGATGTCCTCATCCCAGCAACAATCCCTACGCGCATAACCAAAAAGGAAGAAAAGAATGTCGACAAATACCGCTGATTACATTTGGTCTAACGGTGAAATGATCGCTTGGCAGGATGCCACCGTGCACGTACTCACGCACGCCATGCACTACGGCACCTCAGTGTTTGAAGGGATCCGCTGCTATGACACACCGAACGGCCCAGTGGTGTTTCGCCATCGCGAGCACATGCAGCGCTTAAAAGATTCTGCCAAAATTTACCGTTTTCCGATCCCCTACAGCGTCGATGCACTCATGGAAGCGTGCCGTGAAACTTTGCGCGTCAATCAGCTACGCTCTGCCTACATTCGCCCGCTTGGCTTTGTGGGCAATGTAGGCTTAGGGGTCTGCCCGCCACCTGATACACAAATGGATATCATCATCGCCGCCTTTAGCTGGGGGAGCTACTTAGGGGAAGAAGCGCTCGCCCAAGGGGTGGATGCCATGGTGTCGAGCTGGAACCGAGCGGCACCCAATACCATTCCGACTGCGGCCAAAGCCGGCGGGAACTACTTATCTTCTCTGTTGGTAGGTGGTGAAGCCCGTCGTCATGGCTATGCCGAAGGCATTGCCTTGGATGTCCGCGGCTACCTGTCCGAAGGGGCCGGTGAAAACCTCTTTATTATTAAAAACGGCGTGATTAGCACCCCCCCGGCTACCAGCGCCATTTTACCGGGGCTCACGCGTGACGCCATCATCACGCTGGCGAAAGAGAAAGGACTCACCATTTGCGAAGAGCCGATTGCGCGTGAAGCACTGTACCTGGCCGATGAAGTCTTTATGACCGGTACCGCGGCAGAAATTGTGCCTGTGCGTAGCGTCGATCAGATCACCGTCGGTGAAGGTCAACGTGGCCCGATCACCGCCTCACTACAGCAAGCCTTCTTTGGCTTGTTTGATGGTACCACCGAAGACAAATGGGGCTGGCTTGACCCGGTTTACCCAGACCAGAGCGCATAAGGCAAAGGAGTCGTAATATGCCAACCTATCGTTCCAAAACTACTACCCACGGTCGCAACATGGCTGGCGCGCGTGCATTGTGGCGCGCTACCGGCGTAAAAGATGATGATTTCGGCAAACCGATTATCGCCGTCGTCAACTCATTTACCCAGTTTGTGCCAGGCCATGTCCATCTCAAAGACATGGGTCAGCTGGTCGCCAAGGAAATCGAAAAAGCAGGCGGCATCGCCAAAGAGTTCAATACCATCGCTGTCGATGATGGTATCGCCATGGGTCATGGCGGCATGCTGTACTCACTGCCTTCCCGTGAGATTATCGCAGACTCGGTCGAGTATATGGTCAATGCCCATTGTGCCGATGCCATGGTCTGTATTTCTAACTGTGACAAAATCACCCCGGGCATGTTGATGGCCTCGATGCGCCTCAATGTCCCGGTGATTTTTGTCTCCGGTGGCCCAATGGAGGCCGGCAAAACCAAGCTGTCCGATCAGATCCTAAAACTCGATCTGGTCGATGCCATGATGCAAGGTGCCAACCCAGATGTGTCCGATGAACAAAGCGAGCAAATTGAGCGCTCCGCGTGTCCCACTTGTGGTTCGTGCTCTGGCATGTTTACCGCCAACTCGATGAACTGTCTCACCGAAGCGCTGGGGCTGAGTCAGCCAGGTAATGGGTCGATGCTCGCCACCCATGCTGACCGTGAGCAGCTATTCATCAACGCCGGCAAACGGATTGTCGGGCTGACCAAGCGCTATTATGAGCAAGACGATGACAGCATCCTGCCGCGTAATATCGCCAACCGCGCCTCGTTTGAAAACGCGATGGCGCTGGATATTGCCATGGGTGGTTCTACCAATACAGTCTTGCACCTACTGGCGGCTGCGCAAGAAGGCGACGTCCATTTCGATATGGATGATATTGATCGGATGTCACGCCAAGTGCCTCACCTTTGCAAAGTGGCGCCATCGACGCAGCAATATCACATGGAAGATGTGCACCGTGCTGGCGGGGTGATGGGGATCCTCGGTGAGCTTCAGCGCGCTAACCTGCTCAACGTCGAGCAACAAACCGTACTGGGCGTGAGCCTCAAAGAGCAACTGGCGCAATATGACATTGTACAAACCGATGATGAAGCGATTAAAGCCTTCTATCGCGCCGGGCCAGCGGGCATTCGTACCACCCAAGCCTTCTCGCAAAACTGTCGCTGGGACACCCTGGATGATGATCGCCAATCAGGCTGTATCCGCGCCCATGAACATGCCTTTAGCCAAGATGGTGGCTTAGCCGTGCTACAAGGCAACATCGCGCTCAATGGCTGTATCGTCAAAACCGCTGGGGTCGATGAGAGTATTCTGACCTTCGAGGGGCCCGCTGTGGTGTTTGAAAGTCAAGACCACGCGGTGGAAGCCATCCTCGGTGGTGAAGTCAAAGCCGGTGATGTGGTGGTGATCCGTTACGAAGGGCCGAAAGGGGGACCAGGCATGCAAGAAATGCTCTATCCCACCACCTACTTAAAATCGATGGGATTGGGCAAATCCTGCGCGCTGCTCACCGATGGGCGCTTCTCTGGCGGTACCTCTGGGCTATCCATTGGTCATGTGTCTCCCGAGGCAGCGAACGGCGGCACCATCGCGTTAGTGGAAAACGGCGATCGTATTCGTATTGATATCCCCACCCGCGAAATCAGTCTGCTGGTGGACGAAGCGACACTGGCCACCCGCCGCGCAGAAGTGAACGCTCGCGGTTGGAAACCCAAAGACCGTCAACGTCAGGTGTCTTACGCGTTAAAAGCCTATGCCAGCCTCGCCACCAGCGCCGATAAAGGTGCGGTGCGCGATCGCAGTAAATTGGAGGAATAAGCATGCAACAGGCGCAACCCTCAACTGCACAACCGATGGACGGTGCTGATTACCTTAGGGATATCTTGCGCGCGCCTGTTTATGAAGTGGCGATTACCTCGCCTCTTCAAACCATGAAGCGCTTATCTGAGCGCTTCAATAATCAGGTACAGCTCAAGCGTGAAGATCGCCAACCCGTCCACTCGTTTAAATTACGCGGCGCGCATAACATGATGGCACAGCTCACCGAGGCGCAAAAAAAAGCCGGTGTGATTGCGGCATCGGCGGGTAACCATGCACAAGGCGTTGCCTTATCAGGTAGCCGTCTTGGGGTGAAGGCGACCATCGTCATGCCCCGTACAACGCCAGCCATCAAGGTCGACGCGGTACGCGGCTTTGGCGGCCATGTGGTACTGCACGGCAATAATTTCGATGAAGCCAAAGGCATGGCACAACAGCTCGCCGACGAACATGGCTACACCTTTGTGCCACCTTTTGATCATCCCCAAGTGATTGCCGGACAAGGCACTATTGGCTTGGAGCTTGTGCAACAAAATGGTCACCTCGATTATATTTTTCTGCCCGTTGGAGGCGGGGGCATCGCTGCGGGTGTGGCCGTCCTTATCAAACAACTGATGCCCAACATTAAAGTTATCGGGGTAGAAGCGGAGGACTCCGCCTGTTTGCGTGCGGCGTTAGATGCTGGCTTCCCCGTGACCCTTGATCGCGTGGGCACCTTTGCCGACGGTGTAGCAGTGAAACGTATCGGCGATGAGTCTTTCCGGCTTTGTCAGCAGTACTTAGATGACAGCATCACCGTATCGAGTGATGCTATCTGTGCCGCGGTGCAAGACATCTTTGAGGACACGCGGGCTATCTCCGAGCCCTCCGGCGCCTTGGCATTAGCCGGCCTGAAGCAATACGTGGAAAAACACCAACTCAAAGATAAACAGCTTGCGACCGTGTTGTCTGGTGCCAATACCAATTTCCATTCGCTGCGCTACGTCTCTGAGCGCGCGGAACTGGGTGAGAAACGTGAAGGCTTACTGGCTGTCACCATCCCAGAGCAAACCGGCGCCTTTTTCAATTTTTGTCAGATATTGGGCGATCGCGCCGTCACCGAATTCAATTATCGGTATGGCGATGATCATCTCGCCAATATCTTCGTCGGTGTCAGGTTACTTGGCGGGCAAGAAGAGTTGGACAATATCTTGCGCGATTTGCGCCAAGCCGGCTATCCGGTCGAAGATTTGTCCGATGATGAAATGGCTAAGGTGCATGTGCGCTATATGATTGGTGGTCGACCATTGGCCAACCTCAGTGAACGGCTTTACAGTTTTGAGTTTCCTGAATACCCGGGAGCATTGCTGCACTTTTTACAAACCTTGGGCACCCATTGGAACATTAGCCTGTTCAATTATCGTAACCATGGGTCTGACTACGGTCGCGTACTGTGCGGCTTTGAAATTGGCGACAAAGACTTGCTCGCCTTTACTGCCCATTTGCGTGAGCTCGGGTATGGCTGGAAAGATGAGACATCGAACCCGGCTTACCGTTTTTTCCTGTCAAAAACCACCGATTAACCCATAACAAAAAGCCCGACATTAATGTCGGGCTTGGTTTATTCGTCTGGCGGCTCTGGGGCCAATGTGACCACATATTCGGCGATCGATAGGGCGTTATCCATCACCGTCTGTCGTGCCATTTGCGGGAGCTGACTCAGCAAGCTCGTCAATGCGGCTAAATCATCACGGTGAGAGAACGCAATGTCTCGCTCGTCCGTTTCGCCATGTACGAACCAATTAAAGGGACGGCCGGTAATATCGGCAATCATGACCAGCGCGAGGATTTTCGGATCCGTCTTCCCCGACTCCATATCCAAATAGGTCTGGCGCGCGACATTCAAACGCTTCGCCATGTCTACTTGGGTTATTTTACTAAATTCCCGTGCTTCACGGATCCGTTGCGCCATGCGCGCGGTCGAAATCACCATGGTTCATGCCTCATTTCTGCTACCCGAGCTGTATTAAACACAGCCCGTCACAACACCAACCCTGCATTATGCATGGCTCGGCAGGCGTATCATGGTGGCGCACACCGATAGTGTGACACTACGCTTTTGATGCCTACCTCAGTAAGCAAGCACTTACCCGCATATCTAGTCGAGCAGGCAGTACTTTTATGCGCGCTGGGCCGCTTTAGAATAGTTCACCAAGAACGAAGCCATGTTCACTCTTTGGTTTAAGATCGCAGTACGGGCTTCGTGCGGTAAGCGAGAGAAATGCTCAAGCAGGCGATTCACGTCTTGCTTATACTGAACATCGTGCATTTCGACATCTTCATCACCGTAGACAAACCATACCAATGGGCGCTCAGTCAGCTCAGCAATGTTAGACAGCATACGAACACGCGGCTCTGTCTTGCCATTTTCGATATCCAAGTAGGTTTGGCGGGCCACATTAAGCAACTTAGCCATTTTTACTTGGGTGATGCCTTTCCACTCACGCGCTTCTTTGATGCGTTTTGCTACTTGGGTTTTAGAGTCAATCATTGCTTCCTCTCTATAACTGGTCGATGTTAGTCGTTATACCCTGAGTATGCACAATGTAGGCCAAGTTATTAGGCACTTATAAAGATCAAAAATATCAATCAGTTAAAACACAGAATGACGTTCTGTTTAATTTTCCAGACGCCATGCCTGAGATTAAATGCAAAATGATTTGCATTTTGCAATAAAACCTATGCAGATCGCATTTTTGTAGAAAGAGGAAAGTAATTGATAAAAGATCAACCACGCTCCTGGTCAGAGCGTGGTGATTATTGGGCAGGATTACTCAACCGTCACCGCTTTGGCGAGGTTTCGGGGCTGGTCAACGTCAGTGCCCTTAATTAAGGCTACATGA
This sequence comes from Salinivibrio sp. ML198, assembly GCF_001996015.1. NCBI lineage: Bacteria > Pseudomonadati > Pseudomonadota > Gammaproteobacteria > Vibrionales > Vibrionaceae > Salinivibrio > Salinivibrio sp. ML198. The sequence goes on along the minus strand of NZ_MUEZ01000026.1, from coordinate 2,796 downwards.
TAAGACAATTGCTGCATCGGCACCGTGTAGAACACGGGGGCGATAATCTCATCAGCATGCGGCATCGCGATAATATTCATTCCCTCCTCGGGTGTGAACCCCGCATCTTGGTCGGCAAACACATAGAGCTGGCCACCGCGGGCACGCACTTCTTCAATGTTTGATTTCAGCTTTTCCAGCAGCTCGTTATTGGGGGCAATCACAATCACTGGCATATCCGCATCAATCAGCGCCAATGGGCCATGTTTAAGCTCACCCGCCGCATAGGCTTCCGCATGAATATACGAGATCTCTTTTAGCTTGAGCGCGGCTTCAACGGCAATCGGGTAATATTCACCACGCCCAAGGAAGAGCGCATGATGTTTGTCCGCGAAATCCTGAGCAAGCTGTTCGATTGCTTTATCAAACGTCAGGGCTTGCTCAATGCTAGAAGGCAGATGGTGTAAGGCATCAACAATCTCACGTTCTTTATCACGATGAATCGACCCTTGCATTTTGCCCAGCGCGGTGACCAGCATCAGCAGCGCAGACAGCTGGGTGGTAAAGGCCTTGGTCGATGCCACGCCTATTTCTGTCCCTGCTCGGGTCATAAAGGCGAGATCCGACTCTCGTACCAATGAGGAGCCCGCAACGTTACAAATCGCCATAGTCGCCATATAACCACGCTCCTTGGCTAAGCGCAGCGCCGCCAGCGTATCGGCCGTTTCGCCAGACTGTGACAAGGTGATCAGCACGCTATTTGGGCGAGTGACGAACTGGCGATAGCGAAACTCCGAGGCAATCTCCACATCACAACTGACCCCTGCCAGCGACTCAAACCAATAACGCGCCACCATGCCCGCATTATACGAGGTGCCACAAGCGATAATTTGAATGTGCTGCGCTTTGGCGAGGATATCACTAGCCCCATTGCCAATTGCCTCGACAATCACATGATCGCTGCCCAAGCGGCCTTCCATGGTATTGGTGAGTGCCGTTGGCTGCTCATAAATCTCTTTTTGCATATAGTGGCGATATTGGCCTTTGTCCGCCGCATCGTATTGAGCACTGGCTTCATGCACCTCACGTTCCACCGGTGTGCCTTCTTGATTATAAATGGTCACTTCGCGGCGAGAGATATCGGCCACATCGCCTTCTTCGAGATAGATGAAACGACGCGTGACATTGAGCAGCGCCAACTGATCAGAGGCGAGAAAGTTTTCGCCAATCCCCAAACCAATCACTAGTGGGCTTCCCGAACGCGCAGCAATCAAGCGCTCAGGCTGAGTTTTATCCATCACCACAGTACCGTAAGCGCCCTCGAGCTGGGTGACTGTACGTTGGAATGCTTCGAGCAAATCAGAGGTTTGCTTAAGCTCCCAATCAACCAAATGCGCAATCACTTCAGTATCGGTTTGTGAGTGGAATTGATAGCCTCGCGCTTGCAGCTGTTCACGCAGCATTTGGTGGTTTTCAATAATGCCATTGTGTACCACTGCAATCGTCTCGCCAGACATATGTGGGTGGGCATTCACTTCACTGGGCTCGCCATGGGTGGCCCAACGTGTGTGTGCGATACCGGTACCACCGGTAGGATTCGTCTCGGTCACCGCATCTGACAACGCGGCCACTTTACCAAGACGACGCACACGTGTGAGCTGCCCGGTTGCCGAATCAGTGATCGCGACCCCGGCCGAGTCATAACCGCGATACTCAAGGCGACGCAGCCCCTCTACTAAAATCTCGGCGACATCACGCTGCGCGACCGCCCCTACAATTCCACACATAGTCTTTCCTTACTGGTCTTATTACTGGTCAGCACAGATCACATCTGTGCCGGTTTGTTCTATGGCGTGTTTAAGATCATCGTCAAGCGAACTGTCGGTGATCAGGGTATCGATGCTTGACCACGCAAGCTCTAGATTGGGGATCCGACGGCCAATTTTTTCCGACTCAATCATCACCACCACTTCTCGTGCGACCTCCGCCATCACCCGCGTCAGGCCCGTCATTTCGTTAAAGGTCGTGGTACCCCGTGCCACATCAATGCCATCGGCACCGACAAAAAGCTGATCAAAGTCGTACGCTCGCAAGGTTTGTTCGGCCACTTGGCCTTGAAACGATTCAGAATGGGTGTCCCAGGTCCCCCCAGTCATCAATAGCGTTGGCTCATGTTCCAGTTCACGTATCGCGTTGGCGACCTGTAGCGAGTTGGTCATTACCACAAGACCACGCTTCTTATTCAGTAAAGGGATCAAAGCGGCCGTGGTGGTACCACTGTCGACCACAATCCGGTTATGGTCACGAATGCGCGCAGCGGCCGCATCGGCAATACTTTGCTTTTGTTTCGATACCTTGACCGCCTGCTCCGACACCATTTCTTGTGGCACGGGGACTGCACCGCCATAACGGCGCAGTAACAAGCCATTCTTCTCAAGCTCCGCCAAGTCTTTACGGATCGTCACTTCTGAGGTTTCAAAGCGTTGCGAGAGTGCATCAACACTCACTTGGCCTTGCTCGGTCAATAAACTGACGATGGTATGGCGACGTTGTTGGGTATTTCGTTTCGACATATAACAACCAAAGTTTCGATTCGAAACTTATGGTAGAGCAAACAAAACAAAGATCAAGATAACGCGGCTAAAAGTGTGGCAAAACAAAGAAGAGGAGGGTTCAGCGTAGGGCAATAACGAAAAAAGCCCACCAGCAAATGCTGATGGGCTTGATATGGTGCGGAAGGAGAGACTTGAACTCTCACACCTTGCGGCGCCAGAACCTAAATCTGGTGCGTCTACCAATTCCGCCACTTCCGCAAAT
>NZ_MUEZ01000025.1:0-30063 GCF_001996015.1 Salinivibrio sp. ML198 | reverse complement strand
ATGGTGCGGAAGGAGAGACTTGAACTCTCACACCTTGCGGCGCCAGAACCTAAATCTGGTGCGTCTACCAATTCCGCCACTTCCGCATTCCAAGTTGTTCATCTGACTTCATGGTAGCTGAAGAAAGATGGCGCGTCCGGGAGGATTCGAACCTCCGACCGCCTGGTTCGTAGCCAGGTACTCTATCCAGCTGAGCTACGGACGCGTTGGCTGGGGTACCAGGATTCGAACCTGGGAATGACGAGATCAAAACCCGTTGCCTTACCGCTTGGCGATACCCCAACTGAGGCGCGCATAATAGGCTGGTTTTTATCGGGAGTCAATACCTGATTTTACCAACCGCACAACTTTTCGCCTTTCAAGCTAAAAAGCCGCCTGTGCGCGCTCAACCATAAGTATTCTACTTTTTTTTCGGCCGTTGCCAAGCCTCAATTGTCCTTGGTTTAGCACGAGTGATGATAAGTTGACCATCGGCGACATCTTTGCTGATGGTGCTGCCAGCCCCAACGGTCACCCCTTCGCCGATCACCACAGGTGCCACCAGCTGAGAGTCCGAACCAATAAAGGCGTTATCTTTAATCACGGTTTTATGTTTATTGGCACCATCGTAATTACAGGTGATCACGCCGGCACCAATGTTCACGCCGCGGCCAACCTCGGTATCACCCAGGTAAGTCAGATGATTGGCTTTCGAGCCTTCGCCTAAGCGAGACTTTTTCATCTCGACAAAGTTGCCCACGTGGGCATCGCGCGCCATCTCGGCGCCCGGACGCAGCCGTGTGAACGGACCAACGGTACAATCCTCACCGACGCTAGCCCCTTCTATCACGCTATACGGACGTACCAATGTATTATCATCAACCTCACAATCAATCAGTACGCTCCCGGCCCCGATGGTCACGTTATCCCCTAAGGTGACATTGCCTTCTATGATCACGTTAGCGTCGATGGTGACATCCTGCCCGCATTGCAGCTGGCCACGCAAGTCAAAACGCGCAGGGTCTATGAGCATCACACCACTGAGTAATAGCTGTTCAGCCTGCATTTTTTGGTATTCGCGCTCAAGGCGTGAAAGCTGCAGGCGGTTATTCACCCCTTCCACTTCCACCGCACTCACAGGATGGACGGCTTGAATCGAGCGGCCTTGTTGATGTGCCAGCGCAATCACATCGGTGAGATAAAACTCGCCTTGCGCGTTGTGGTTATCAAGTTGCGATAACCAATGCCGCAAGTCACGTCCGGTGGCCACCAGCACACCGGTATTAATTTCAGTGATGGCAAGCTGGCTGTCAGTCGCGTCTTTTTGCTCAACAATCGCCACCACTTCCCCGTTTTCACGGACAATACGGCCGTAGCCAGTCGGATCGTCCTGATGCACAGTTAATAGACCAATCCCACCTTCAGGCTGCCCTTCGAGCAAACGCGAGAGGGTTTGCTCTGAAATCAAAGGGACATCGCCGTAGAGCACCAATACTTGCTCATCATCCGCGAAGTGCGGCGCCGCTTGTTGCACGGCATGGCCGGTGCCCAATTGATCCGCTTGCAAGCACCAGTTCACCGGTGAGTGCGCTAAAACGCGCTGCATAGTGTCGCCACCATGGCCATAAACCAAATGGATTTGCGAAGCGCCGAGGCCGTGGCAAGTGTCAATAACGTGCTCAACCATAGGCTTACCCGCCAAGGTATGAAGCACCTTAGGGGTTTGTGAATACATGCGCGTGCCCTTACCGGCCGCGAGAATAACTGCACTGTATTGCATAGTTTTTCCGTGATAAAAGAGAAGTTTGTCTATTAAGTTGCCCTTAGTGTAACGCGTTTTAGGTGTCGCGCGAATCGCAGACTACAAGGTGGTCTTTGCAGGCAATAAAAAAGCGACGCCGAAGCGTCGCTTTTATTCTCACCGTAAGTGCCTGATTAACGCTTGTGCTTGGTCAGCTCGATCACTCGAAGCTTCGCAATCGCCTTAGCCAGGTCACTGGCCGCTTGAGCAAAGTCGACGTCTTTATGCTGATTGTGGATTTTATCCTCAGCGCGGCGCTTCGCTTCTTCCGCCTTAGCTTGGTCCAGTTCTTCACCACGAATTGCGGTGTCAGCCAGCACAGTCACTGTGCCAGGCTGCACTTCAAGCGTGCCACCAGAAAGATAAATAATCTCTTCGCTACCGCCTTGTTTGACGATGCGAACCATGCCAGGCGTGATAGCGGTCAGCAGCGGTGTGTGTCCTGCGTGAATACCCAGTTCACCTTCGCTACCGGTCACCTGAATATGCTCAGCACGACCAGAGAACAATTGTCGCTCTGCACTGACCACATCCAGATGGAAGGTTATCGCTGCCATATCGCCTCCTACTCAAGCCTTACAGGTTTTTCGCTTTTTCGAGCACTTCTTCGATGCTACCGCAGTACAGGAATGCCTGCTCTGGGATGTCATCGTACTCACCACTGAGCAGGCCTTTGAAGCTTGCAATGGTATCTTTTAGCGAAACATAAACACCTGGCTGGCCGGTGAAGACTTCGGCGACGTGGTAAGGCTGCGTCAAGAAACGCTCAATCTTACGTGCACGTGCAACCGTCAGCTTATCTTCTTCAGACAGCTCATCCATACCTAGGATAGCAATGATGTCTTTCAGCTCTTTATAGCGCTGAAGGACAGACTGCACGCCACGAGCCACGTCATAATGGTCTTGACCAACCACCAATGGGTCCAACATACGTGAGGTTGAATCCAGTGGGTCAATCGCCGGGTACATACCCATCGACGCGATGTTACGCGACAATACAACCGTTGCATCCAAGTGGGCAAAGGTGGTGGCGGGTGACGGGTCAGTCAAGTCATCCGCAGGAACGTAAACCGCCTGTACCGAGGTGATAGAACCGGTACGGGTTGAGGTAATACGCTCTTGCAGCACACCCATCTCTTCAGCCAGTGTTGGCTGGTAACCTACTGCCGATGGCATACGACCCAACAGGGCAGATACTTCGGTACCGGCAAGGGTGTAACGATAGATGTTATCGATGAACAGCAGTACATCACGGCCATCATCACGGAATTTTTCCGCCATGGTTAGGCCAGTCAGTGCGACACGCAGGCGGTTACCTGGTGGCTCGTTCATCTGACCATAGACCATGGCCACTTTTGACTCTTCGGGATTCTCAATGTTTACAACACCGGCTTCCTGCATTTCGTAGTAGAAGTCGTTACCCTCACGAGTACGCTCACCGACACCAGCGAATACAGACAGACCTGAGTGTTGCAGTGCGATGTTGTTGATAAGCTCCATCATGTTAACGGTCTTACCGACACCCGCACCGCCAAACAGACCGATTTTACCGCCTTTGGCAAACGGACAGATAAGGTCGATAACCTTAACGCCGGTTTCCAAAAGCTCGGTCGCGCTCGACTGATCTTCATAGCTTGGCGCTTCACGGTGGATAGAGTAACGCTCTTTCTCACCGAGATCGCCACGCTCATCAATCGCGTCACCCAAGACGTTGACGATACGCCCCAGCGTGGCTTCACCCACAGGGACTTCGATTGCTTTACCTGTATTTTCTACTTCGATTCCACGACGCAGACCATCAGATGAGCCCATTGCGATGGCACGGATAACGCCACCACCAAGCTGCTGCTGAACTTCCAGCACCAGACGCTCGCCTTCACGTTTCACATTCAACGCATCGTATACCTTAGGTACGGCGTCTTGTGGAAACTCTACGTCGACTACCGCACCGATGATCTGAACGATCTTACCTGTAGCCATCGTTATTCCTCTAAACTAGTTCGTTAACCCTTGCCTTTACACCGCGCTTGCGCCAGAAACAATTTCTGACAACTCTTGGGTGATTGCAGCCTGACGGGCTTTGTTGTAAACCAATTGCAGATCATCAATCAGATTCCCCGCATTATCGGTCGCAGCTTTCATTGCCACCATACGTGCCGCTTGCTCACTGGCGAGGTTCTCTACCACACCTTGATACACTTGCGATTCGGCATAGCGAACCAACAAGGTATCGAGCAACGGCTTCGGCTCAGGTTCATAGATATAATCCCAAGCGTGGCTGCGCTGCATCTCCTCGTCGTCTGACTTTGGCAAAGGCAGCAATTGATCGATCACTGGGGTCTGCACCATGGTGTTTTCAAACTTATTGAAAACCAGGTACAAGCGGTCCAGCTCACCTTCATCATATTTTTTCAGCATCACCCCAACAGTACCGATGAGGTCTTCCAGTACTGGGGTGTCACCCAGGCCAGAAGTTTGTGCCACTACATTGCCGCCGTAGCTGTTAAAGAAAGCGGTGGCTTTCGCCCCAACCAGTGCCATGTCGATTTCGGCACCTTTTTGGCTCCAGCTTTCCATATCGTTGATGACACTTTTGAACAAGTTAATGTTCAGGCCACCACACAGTCCGCGGTCAGTAGAAATGATGATGTAACCAACGCGCTTGGCTTCCCGCTCTTCCAAATAGGGATGGCGGTACTCCAAGTTACCCAGTGCAAGATGACCGATCACTTTGCGCATAGTGACAGCGTATGGACGTGACGACTCCATGGCTTCTTGCGTTTTACGCATTTTGGAGGCTGCCACCATTTCCATCGCTTTAGTGATCTTCTGTGTGTTTTTCACACTTCCGATCTTATTACGAATCTCTTTTGCGCCGGCCATAGTTACTCTCCATTAGTGGGCGACCACCGAAGTGGTCACCTACGTGTTACCAAGTCTGGGTCGCTTTGAAGTCATCCAACAGCTTTTTCAGCTGTGCTTCAACGTCATCGTTGTAAGCACCAGACTCTTCAATTTGAGCAGCCAGGTCAGCGTACTGGCTCTTCGCAAAGGCCAGTAGGGAACGTTCAAAGTCACCGATCTTGTTCAGCTCAACATCTTCCAAGTAGCCTTTCTCAGCCGCAAAGATCACCAACGCCTGCTCAAACACAGACATAGGAGCATATTGCATCTGCTTCATCAGCTCGGTCACTTTCTGACCGTGATCCAATTGCTTCTTGGTCGCGTCATCCAGATCAGAAGAGAATTGCGCAAAGGCCGCCAGTTCACGATATTGTGCAAGGGCTGTACGAATACCGCCTGACAATTTCTTCATGATCTTGGTTTGTGCAGAACCACCCACACGCGACACCGAAATGCCTGGGTCAACCGCTGGGCGAATACCCGCGTTAAACAGCTCGGTTTGTAGGAAGATCTGACCGTCGGTGATCGAGATAACGTTAGTCGGTACGAACGCCGATACGTCACCGGCTTGGGTTTCAATGATAGGCAGCGCCGTCAATGAACCGGTTTTGCCTTTCACTTCACCTTTAGTGAACTCTTCCACATAGTGGGCGTTAACACGTGCCGCACGCTCAAGAAGACGTGAGTGCAAGTAGAAAACATCACCCGGGAAAGCTTCACGACCCGGTGGACGGCGTAGCAATAGTGAGATCTGACGGTATGCAACAGCCTGTTTAGACAGGTCATCGTAGACAATCAGCGCATCTTCACCGCGGTCACGGAAGTACTCACCCATTGCACAACCCGCGTAAGGCGCGAGGTACTGCAATGCTGCGGCTTCAGACGCTGATGCCACCACCACAATGGTGTTTTTCAGTGCATCATGTTCTTCCAGCTTGCGCACCACGTTAGCAATGGTCGAGGCTTTCTGACCAATCGCCACATAGATGGAGTAGATACCCGAGTTTTTCTGGTTAATGATCGCATCGATCGCCAACGCCGTTTTACCGGTTTGGCGGTCACCGATGATCAGCTCACGCTGGCCTCGGCCGATAGGGATCATCGAGTCAACCGCTTTGTAGCCGGTTTGCACTGGCTGATCAACGGATTGACGTGCGATAACACCTGGGGCGATCACTTCGACTGGCGACGTGGTTTTTGCCTCAATAGGGCCTTTACCATCAATCGGCTCACCCAGGGTGTTTACCACGCGGCCCAATAGTTCAGGACCTGTTGGTACTTCAAGGATACGGCCTGTGCCGGTCACCTTCATGCCTTCTTGGAGGTCCGAGTAAGGACCCATCACAACCGCACCCACTGAGTCACGCTCAAGGTTCAATGCAAGTGCATAGCGGTTGCCAGGCAGTTCAATCATTTCACCTTGCATCGCATCAGCAAGGCCGTGAATGCGAATGATACCGTCGCTGACTGACACGATGGTACCTTCGTTGCGCGCTTCACTCACAACGTCGAATTTCTCGATGCGTTGTTTGATCAAATCGCTAATTTCCGTGGAATTAAGTTGCATGCTCCAATTCCCCAAATCAAGACTGCAATGCATCGCTCAGGCGGCGCATACGGCCACTTACTGAGTTATCGATGACCAAGTCTCCAGCTCGAATAATAACCCCGGCAACCAGGGTTTCGTCTACACTACAGTTCAGCTTTACTTTGCGCTCAAGACGCGCGGCGAGCTTGTCACTGATGGCTTGTTGTTGCTCTTCGGAAAGAGCCGTCGCTGAAATCACTTGAACTTCAACTTCTTTTTCCAGTTCCAGACGCATCGCTAGGAACTGCTCACAAACCTCAGGAAGAGCTTTTAAGCGCTTGTTTTCGGCCATCACCTTAATCAGGTTTTGACCAAAATCATTGAGCTGATCACCGCCAACTGTGATGAACATCTCTGCCAATGTGTCAGCAGAGAAAGAGGCATCCAACATATGTTGAACACGTTCATCACGGGCAATCTCAGCAGTAAAGGCGAGCATTTCAGCCCATTGAGCTAACTCGCCTTTTTCTACCGCAAAATCAAAGGCTGCTTTCGCGTAGGGGCGAGCGAGTGTTGTCAGTTCAGACATTGCTGCCCCTCCTTGTTACAGTTCTGCAGTGATTTTATCGAGAAGATCTTTATGAGCATTCTCGTCAATAGAGCGCTCAATAATTTTCTCGGCACCAATAACAGCGAGCGATGCAACTTGCTTACGCAGCTCATCGCGAGCACGGTTACGCTCGGCTTCTAGCTCGGCTTTACCCTGATTGAGGATATTGTCGCGCTCAGCAGCCGCTTCTGCACGTGCCTCATCGAGGATTTGTGCTTTGCGCTTATTGGCCTGCTCGATAATGTCAGTTGCGTTGCGCTTCGCTTCTTTCAATTGATCAGAAGCATTCGCCTGGGCCAAATCCAGGTCTTTGGCGGCGCGATCAGCCGCCGCGAGACCGTCAGCGATTTTTTTCTGACGTTCCTCAATCGCTTGCATCAATGGTGGCCATACATATTTCATGCAGAACCACACAAAGATAGTGAACGCGATTGCCTGGCCTAGCAGAGTTGCGTTGATATTCACAACGGCGCCTCCTTAATCATAAGCTAAAGGGTCTGTTCAGCTATTAGCCAGTTTACAGTTGACCTACGAATGGGTTCGCGAACGTGAACAGCAGTGCGATTACGATACCGATCATTGGAACCGCATCAAGAAGACCCGCGATGATGAACATCTTAACTTGCAGCATAGGAGCCATCTCAGGTTGACGTGCTGCACCTTCAAGGAATTTACCACCCAGCAGGGCGAAACCAATCGCAGTACCAAGGGAAGCAAGACCTACAATGATGCCCACGGCAATTGCAGAAAAGCTCAATAAAGTTTCCATCACTATCTCCAGTTTTCGTTGTCGGCTTTGAGCCAATAATGACTAACAAATTGCTTTCTAAAAAATGTCATCAATGATCTGAGTCTTCGTGTGCCTGCGAGAGATACACGATGGTCAACATCATAAAGACAAAGGCTTGAATCGTAATGACTAGAATGTGGAATATTGCCCACGGCACAGAGCCCAGCCATTGCGCCCACCACGGCAACAACGCCGCGATAAGAATAAATACCACCTCACCGGCAAACATGTTACCGAACAGACGCATCCCGAGTGAAATAGGCTTCGCCAGCAGCGAAACTATCTCCAACAGGAGGTTGAACGGAATCATGATAGGGTGATTGAACGGGTGTAGCGCCAGCTCTTTGGCAAAGCCACCCACACCTTTAATCTTGATGCTGTAGAAAATCATCAAGAAGAACACGCCCAGCGCCATCGCAAGGGTGATATTTACGTCTGCAGTTGGCACCACTTTCAAGTAAGGAATGCCTAACCAGTGTTCCGCCGGATACGGTAGAAAATCGATAGGGATTAAGTCCATCGTATTCATCAAGAATATCCAGACGAAGATAGTCAGGGCCAAAGGTGCGATCAGTGGATTTCGTCCATGGAAGGTTTCGCGGACGTTGTCATCAACGAACTCAACCAAGATCTCAACGAAGCACTGAAACTTACCCGGGACACCTGTCGATGCTTTCTTTGCCACCGATCGGAAAAGGCCTAGGAAGACAATACCGATGAGGACAGAGAAAAACAGGCTATCAATGTGAACCGCCCAAAACCCCTCACCGCTTGACAAGTGTGTCAGGTGGTGAGTGATATAGCCAGACGGTGTAAGCGCATCACCTGACGCAGCCATAACTCATCCTATTTGTTGTTGTTAATGAATAAAACTGGCGCGAGGATATTAACCCCTAATGCCAGCAAATAGGCCAGTTTGAGGGGAAGCAATTCCACCTCGACATACAGGTAAGCAAGGACAAACAAGACGACAGTCAGTGAAATTTTCAACACTTCACCGCTAAAGAAGGACGCAACTACGAATTTCGCAGCTCTTGCCCCACTAAAAAGGAAAGCACACGCCGCAAAGGCAGCATTGGCAACCACAAAGATGCCCCCACCGATCAGCGCGGATTTTCCCCAGTCGACATTGATAGCAAGCGCCATCACGATTGCCGTTGCTAATACGACGCCAGCTTGCAAAAGCACCAATTTTGTCGCGATTTCACGACCCGGCCGCGCGAGCGTCGATACCATGTATTTGTTCCTCGATTCCGTTCCACTTAGCACTGTTGCCGTGCTGGGAAAACAGCAAAAATTATACGTTTCGCCCCAACTAATGCAATCGCATCGATGTAAAAAAGCGGGGAAAATTTTACAACAGAGTAACCTGATCACAGTAAGCGCTTTTATGTAACAAAAAGCGAATGGCATAGGTCACATTTCTTCGTCGAAAATTGCAAGAATTTGCGCTAATTTTTCAGATTCTTCAAAATTAATCACCAATTTCCCACTACCGTTTTTCTGTTGTGTTAACGCGACACTGGCTCCTAGCTTATCGCCAAGTCGTTGCTGGAGCGCTTCGACTTCAGGTGATAATTTAGGCTTTTCCGTTTCAACAGGAGGCGAAAGCATCTTTTTTACTAGTTTTTCTATCTGGCGAACCGTCATCTTTTTATTGACGGCGGTCAGCGCCGCATCGATTTGTGCGTCGCCTTCGAGCGCCAGCAGGGCACGTGCGTGACCCATCTCGAGTTGTTTGTTAAGCAGCAATTGCCGCACACCGGACTCCAATCCATTTAACCTAAGTAGATTACTAATGGTGGCCCGAGATTTACCGAGTGACTCCGCCAACTGTTGGTGAGTCAGTTCAAATTCGTCAACTAAGCGCGCGAGTGCCTGGGCTTCTTCCATCGCATTCAGGTTCTCGCGCTGGATATTCTCAATCAAGGCGACCGCACTGGCGACCTTATCGCTCATCTCGCGCACCAAGCAGGGGACATTGTTAAGCCCTGCTTGCTTAGCGGCACGCCAGCGACGCTCACCGGCAATGATTTCATAGCGCCCGGCTGCCACTTGACGGACAACCAAAGGCTGAATAATACCTTGCGCGCGGATGGACTCGGTTAACTCTTCCAGTGCCTCCTCAGCCATATCTTGACGTGGCTGATACTGACCTGGCTCCAACGCAGTAACGGGCAACTGCTGTAATTCGCTGTTACTCGTATTGGTGGACTCAGGGGAAGCTTGGGTGGATGACTGTGCATGTGCACTGGTCGCCAACAAGGCATCCAGGCCCTTTCCAAGACCGCGTTTCGCTGAATTCATTGTTTTCCTCAGGCATTGACAGCGTCTGGCGAGGAGCGTGCTTGCTCTTCGCGACGCAGGATTTCACCCGCAAGGGCGAGGTAGGCTTTGGCACCGCTCGATAATTTGTCGTAGTACATGGCGGGTCGGCCATGACTTGGCGCTTCCGCAAGCCGCACGTTGCGAGGAATCACGGTACGATACACCTTATCACCGAAGTGTTTTTTGATCTGATCCGATACTTCGGTCGCTAATCGGTTACGCGGATCGTACATGGTGCGCAGCACCCCTTCCACGTGAAGCTCAGCATTGACCACACTGGCAAGCTTGCTGATGGTATCCATCAATGCCGTTAATCCCTCCAGGGCAAAGTACTCACACTGCATGGGAACCAACACAGAGTTGGCAGCGGTCATTGCGTTAATAGTCAGCAAGTTGAGCGAAGGTGGGCAATCAATAAAAATATAATCATAGCGATCCACCACCGGCTCAAGCATGGTGCGCAGGCGAACTTCGCGAGCGAATACTTCCATCAGCTTAATTTCAGCGGCGGTCACGTCGCCATTGGCGGCAATCAGGTGATAGCTGCCTGCCGTGTCTTCCACCACGACTTGCTCAAACGGTGTGTCTTCAATTAAGAGGTCGTAGGCAGTGGCATGCACATCGTATTTATCCACCCCACTGGCCATGGTCGCGTTGCCCTGTGGGTCTAAATCAATCAGTAGCACTTTGCGATTGGTGGCAGCCAGTGACGCTGCAAGGTTGACACTGGTGGTGGTTTTCCCCACGCCGCCTTTCTGGTTTGCTACCGCGATAACTTTACCCACGTGCTCTCGACCTCTATTCGTTACTCTTTGCTCTCAAGATTACTAGATGACGCGCCCCTTCCAATCCCGGTACCTTCAAAGCTTTGATATCGGTCACAGAACAAGCAGCAGGCAAGGCATCCAGCTCCTGCTGGTCCACTTGCCCTTTCAGCGCGTAAAATTGTCCCTCAGCATGAGGAAGATGTTGGCACCAGCTCACCATGTCGTTCATGGAAGCAAACGCTCGGCTCAAGACGCCATCAAAGCCATTATCGGGGATAAAGTCCTCGACGCGGCTTTGTACCGGCGTGACATTGTCTATTTCTAGTTCGTGCAACACTTGGCGAATGAAGCGGATCCGTTTCCCTAAACTGTCTAGCAGGGTGAAGTGTTTATCCGGATTCGCAATAGCCAGAGGAATACCTGGTAATCCTGGACCTGTCCCCACATCGATAAAATGATCGCCGTCAAGATGGGGGGAAACAACCAAACTATCAAGAATATGTTTCACCACCATGTCTTCGGGACGACGGACAGATGTCAGGTTGTACGCCTTGTTCCATTTATCCAACAGGCGCACATAGGAAAGGAGCTGAGCCTGTTGTTGTGCAGACAAAACCAGGCCTGCTTTGGCAAGCCCTTGTTGTATTTGTGATTCCATTTATGCCCCTTTCTTCAACATGCCTTGTTTTTTCAAGTGCACAAGCAAAATGGAGATGGCAGCGGGTGTCACACCAGAAATGCGAGACGCTTTGCCCACGGTTTCCGGGCGTGCATCGGCAAGCTTCCCTTTCACCTCATTGGACAAGCCTTTAATTTGCTCATAATCGAGGTCTGTTGGCAGTGTCGTATGTTCATGACGCTGCGACTTGGCGATTTCATCCTGCTGACGGTCGATGTAACCGGCATATTTCACTTGGATCTCCACTTGCTCACTGGCTTGCGTGTCTTGATGGGCCGGCCCAAAGGTCGGTAACGCCACAATATCTTGATAACGCAGCTCGGGACGACGCAGCAAATCTTCGCCATTGGCTTCACGTGCTAAGGGGGTTTTCAGCATGGCGTTAAGCGCAGTAACATCGTCCGAATGTGGATGGATCCAAGTCCCACGCAGGCGCTGACGCTCTTGCTCCATGTTTTCCATTTTCTGATTAAAACGCGCCCAGCGAGCATCGTCGACCAAACCAAGCTCGCGCCCTTTTTCGGTTAAGCGCATATCAGCATTGTCTTCGCGCAATAGTAATCGATACTCGGCACGAGAGGTAAACATGCGGTAAGGCTCTTGGGTGCCCATGGTGGAGAGATCGTCGATCAACACGCCCATATAGGCTTGATCGCGACGTGGGCTCCAGCCTTCTTTGCCTTGAGCTTGTAATGCCGCGTTACACCCAGCGAGCAAACCTTGCGCCCCGGCTTCTTCATAACCGGTGGTACCGTTAATTTGTCCCGCAAAAAATAACCCGTCGATAAATTTGGTTTCTAGCGTTTGTTTGAGATCGCGAGGATCAAAGAAATCATACTCGATCGCATAGCCAGGGCGGATCACTTTGGCGTTTTCAAACCCTTTGATCGACTGGATAATGCCCATTTGCACATCAAACGGCAAGCTGGTGGAGATGCCATTCGGATACAACTCATTGCTGGTCAACCCTTCTGGTTCCACAAAGATTTGATGTTTGTCTTTGTCGGCAAACCGCATCACCTTGTCTTCAATCGACGGACAATAACGCGGCCCAATACCTTCAATCACGCCAGAATACATCGGACTACGAGAAAGGTTTTCGCGGATGACGTCGTGCGTTCTTTCATTGGTGTAGGTGATATAGCACGGGATTTGTTGCGGATGCTGCTGGACATTTCCCATGAATGAAAATACCGGGCAAGGGGTATCACCATGTTGGGTTTGCATCACTGAAAAATCGACCGAGCGTGCGTCAATGCGCGGAGGTGTGCCGGTTTTCAGTCGATCAACGCGAAACGGTAATGCACGTAAGCGATCCGCAAGTTTGTTTGACGGCGGATCACCGGCACGCCCACCGGCGTAATTATCCATACCGATATGGATTTTCCCACCCAAAAAGGTTCCGACCGTTAGCACAACCGTGGTCGCGCTGAACTTCAGCCCCATTTCTGTTTCTACGCCTGTAACACGATCCTGCTCGACGATCAGGTCGACCACCGCTTGTTGAAACAAAGAAAGGTTTGGCGTGTTCTCCAAGGTATGACGGATCGCCGCTTTGTAAAGTGCGCGATCAGCTTGAGCTCGTGTCGCGCGTACCGCCGGTCCTTTAGATGCATTCAGCGTTCTAAATTGGATCCCGCCTTTGTCGGTGGCTTGCGCCATGGCACCACCCAGGGCATCAATTTCTTTTACCAGGTGTCCTTTCCCGATCCCACCAATCGCGGGGTTACACGACATCTGTCCCAAGGTGTCGATATTATGGGTCAACAACAGTGTTCTTTGATTCATCCGGGCAGCAGCCAGTGCCGCTTCGGTACCAGCATGGCCACCACCCACAACGATGACGTCAAAGTGATCCTGGTAAAACATGATTAAAGCCTCAACCTGGTTAAGTGTTTGCGCATGAACTAAGCAAAAGGGGCGACATTCTAGCGCTTTTTCTGCCAACAGGGAACCAAACCTTGATCCGGATCGTTAGAGCGCATTGGCTTTATATATATAAGATCTTTATATAGATCCTTTGTTAGATCTACTATTAGGGAAAGGGATCTTAGTGGATAACTAAAAAAAGATCATAGAGATCAAGGATCTTGAAACGATCACTTTCTGTGGGTGGCCTTGGATCCGATCCTGTATCACCTGGGATCAAAATGGGTGGTTATCCACATAGGGGGCAGGGGATGAAAAGTATTAAATGGATAACTAAAGGAAGATCACTGGGTTATTCCTTAGTTATCCACAGTTAGGTTGGTTGTTTTTTGTTCACTTGAGCGCGTGAAGTTGTGGTTCCCAGTCTGTTAACCAGCGTTCGGCTTCATCTTCAGGGACCGGATGCGCTTGAATATCGATATCAATGCGCTCACCGACTTTGATTGCGCCCAAGTCTTGTAATAACGCATCTGCTTTCATGCCTGCTTCGCAAAACGTGTCGTAGCTCGAGTCCCCAATCCCGACCACGCCATAGTGAACGTCGCGTAGCATCGGGCGCTCGGTGATCAGTTGTTCCATTAAGGGAGCGATGCTGTCTGGAAAGTCCCCTGCGCCATGGGTTGACGTGACGATCAATAGGGTAGAGGCACCGAGCACATCATCAATGAGCCCCTCGTTGACCACTTGAGGGTGATGGCCTTTTGCTTGCAAGAGATCTGCGAGATGATCGCCGACATACTCAGCGCCACCTAGGGTACTGCCGGTAATAATAGTGATAGTTGCCATGCTTTCCTCATCGTTAAGGTATTCATCCCTAGTATTTCGACCTTACCTTAAGGAGTCAATCTCCGCTTAAACCGCTTGGCTAGCCGTCATCTGACTAAGTTGACAGACACATTGGTTGCCGCCCGCTTGTTTCGCCTCCGTCATGGCTTGGCAGGCTTGGTCAATTAACTCGATCGCTTGACCGTTTCCGGAAAAGTGCTGAACGATGCCTATCGAGGCGGTGAATGCATGGGCGCCGCCATGAAAGGTAAAGGGGGTCTCTGCGATGGCGTGATAACATTTAACCGCCCATTTTGGGGCATCGGCGCAATCATTTTCTTTGAGCATGACTAAAAACTGATCGGCGTGAGTGCGGCTAAGTAGGGCATCGCGTGGTAGATGACGATGAAGTAAGCCGGCCAGGAACTGTAAGCTTTGATCACCAATAGAGTGGCCATGTTGCGTATTAAAATGCTGAAAATGATCAATATTAATGCA
Organism: Salinivibrio sp. ML198; assembly: GCF_001996015.1. Taxonomy (NCBI): domain Bacteria; kingdom Pseudomonadati; phylum Pseudomonadota; class Gammaproteobacteria; order Vibrionales; family Vibrionaceae; genus Salinivibrio; species Salinivibrio sp. ML198. The sequence continues at coordinate 15,485 of NZ_MUEZ01000025.1, read as the reverse complement.
AAGGATTGCGATCGGCTTGTCGGTCGATGATTGGCACTCCGTGCTCAGTCGGCGATAAAACTGGGTTGCATTCCATGTTTGCGCTAGGGGCTCGCGCTGAATGTACTGCCGTGCCTGCCGGTTGAGGGTGTAGAGATCATGGAGATAGAAGTCCATTAAAATTACTGATAAGGCAATAAATATCAGGACAACGCTAAGGTAAATGGTTTTGCTGTTTAGGGTGGAAAGGTTTACCAAGGGGTCGGGCGTGGGTAATACCTGGATGGAAAACATTAAGCCGATGGCTGTCAGTGATAGCCCGTAACGCGCCAGACGCTCATTGGGGTCAAACAGCAATAAGACGATAGTGGGCGAGACCAGTAACAAGAGTTCGTTCTGGCTTTGTGCCGCAAACACCCAGTAAGACATGATGAACTGCTGGGCAAAAAACATGAAAAAAAGGTAGTACCGAGCGATATACCAGCGTCCTGACCACATCAACAGCCAGGTTGCCGCGTACAAAAAGGCGTAACTGACGTTGTGCCAAGCCGCGATCGGGGTTTGGAAAGCAAGCCAGTACATGGTGGAGAAAATGATCGTGCCAACCACGCAGATCACCGTGAGTAGATTGGTCATGCGGATCTGATGCCGCATCAGTTGATTATGTTCACTCAGGCCTATTGATAAGATCGGGTTAAAACTTGCCAGCATAGTACCTCCATCCACACCTCGTTAAAGCGTAGCTGATCATGGTGAAAACTACGTGGATAACTTACGATCGAATAATGAGGATAAAGGGGATCAGACGAGGTATCACAAGGGATCCTTAGTAGAAGGATCCCGTGATCAGGTTGGGGATAATTACTTCCCGATGCAGAATGAAGAGAAAATTTTCCCCAGCAAATCATCGGCACTGAACTCACCGGTGATGGTATTGAGGTGTTGCTGAGTGAGGCGTAATTCTTCTGCTAAAATCTCGCCGGCCATATAACCTTCTAGCTGCGCCTGACCGATGTCCAAGTGATGTGCGGCATTAGCAAGCGCGTCGAGGTGACGGCGACGCGCCATAAATCCGCCTTCACTGCCGCCGGCGTAGCCCATACAGGCTTTGAGGTGCTGACGTAATGCGTCCATGCCTTCGCCCGTTTTGGCACTTAAGCGGATGAGTGCGGGATCATGGTTACTATCGTGTCCCATTGGCTCGCCGGTCATATCGACTTTGTTGCGGATCACTGTCATGCCCATCGCTTTAGGTAAACGTGAAACAAAGTCTGGCCAAATTTCCGCAGGATGAGTGGCGTCGGTAGTGGTGCCATCGACCATAAATAAAACGCGATCGGCTTGCTCAATTTCATCCCATGCCCGCTCGACACCAATACGTTCGACCTCATCAGCGGTATCGCGTAGCCCTGCCGTATCAATAATGTGCAAAGGCATACCGTCAATATGAATGTGCTCACGCAAGACATCTCGAGTCGTACCGGCGATATCCGTGACAATCGCGCTATCTTTCCCTGATAAGGCATTCAATAAGCTTGATTTTCCGGCGTTGGGGCGGCCTGCGATCACCACTTTCATTCCCTCACGTATAATCGCCCCTTGGTTGGCTTCTTTGCGCAATGTGGCGAGGTGCTCGATAATCTGCGTGAGATCGCTGGCGACTTTGCCATCAGAGAGAAAGTCGATTTCTTCATCGGGAAAGTCAATTGCGGCTTCAACGTAAATACGCAGGTGAATCACTTTTTCCACCAGCGCATTCACCTGACTAGAGAAGGCGCCTTGCAGCGATTGCAAGGCCGAGCGGGCGGCCTGCTCGGAGCTGGCATCAATCAAGTCGGCAATGGCTTCAGCTTGGGCTAAATCCAGTTTGTCGTTTAAAAACGCGCGTTCGGAGAACTCTCCGGGTCGTGCGGCACGCACCCCAGAAAACGCACTGATACGCTGAATAAGCATGTCCATGATCACTGGGCCACCATGGCCTTGCAGTTCAAGCACATCCTCGCCTGTGAACGAATGAGGGCCTTTAAAGAATAAAGCAATGCCCTGATCGATAGGTTGACCCTCTTGGTCGAGAAAGGGCAAATAATCTGCACGACGAGGCGCCAGATCACGTCCCGTCATTTTTGTACCAATCTCATGGGCGAGCGGGCCAGACACGCGGACAATCCCTACGCCGCCGCGGCCAGTTGCAGTGGCTTGTGCCACGATAGTGTCGGTTTGAGCCATAGTGCACACTCTTTATTTGAATTACAGGCCTTTAGGCCATAAACGACAAAAAAAGGCGACCGCCGGGTCGCCTTTTTATTATTACGTGACGCGGCCTGAGTTACGAGCGTGAATGCAGGCCTTTTTTCTCCAACGACTTGTAAATCAGTGTCTGTTGGATAAGCGTGACCACGTTCGATACCAGCCAGTATAGAACCAGACCGGATGGGAAGAACAAGAAGAAGAACGTAAAGACCACAGGCATAAAGGTCATGATCTTCTGCTGCATCGGATCGGTGACCGTGGTGGGGCTCATCTTCTGAATCAAGAACATGGATGCACCCATCAACAGCGGCAGCACATAGTATGGGTCTTGTGCCGACAAGTCTTGAATCCAGCCAAAGAATGGTGCATGGCGCAATTCTACCGACTCCATCAGTGCCCAGTACAAGGCAATAAAGATCGGCATTTGCAGAACCAATGGCAGACAGCCGCCAAGCGGATTGACCTTCTCACGCTTATAGAGCTCCATCATCTCTTGGCTCATGCGTTGACGATCGTCACCGATACGCTCTTTCATTTCTTGCAGTTTAGGCTGCAGCATGCGCATTTTCGCCATCGAGGTGTACTGCGCTTTAGTGAGCGGGTACATGGCGCCACGCACGATGAAGGTTAGCATGATGATGGCCAGACCCCAGTTCCCCACAAAGGTTTGAATGGTGGAGAGCAACCAGTGCAGCGGTTTAGCGATAAACCATAGCCAGCCGTAGTCGACCACCAAATCCAGGCTTGGTGCCACCGCGGCCATTTGTTCTTGCAGTTTCGGACCGACCCACAAGGTTGCTGTCAGCGTCTTGCTGGTGCCAGCGGCAATGGTATCGCGGGTCTTGGTTTGGATATAACCGTATTGAGCCGTGGTACGGGTGCTCAGCACATTATTGTCCGCCCGTGGGATCCACGCGGTAGCAAAGTAGTGCTGGATCATCGCGGCCCAACCTTGGTCAAACGTCACGTTCAGGTTTTTGCTTTGCATATCATCAAAGCTGTACTTTTCGTAACGCTTGTCGTCGGTGGAGTAGGCGCCACCGCGATAAGTCGGCATGGTCAAACTGCCGCCATCGTCCAGCAAGTTTTGCTTAAGCTGGGTGTACATAGTGACACTGGCGTTGTTGTCGGTTTGGTTGTTGATAGTGTGTTCAACATCCACCGCATAGCTACCACGCTCAAACACGAAGGTTTTGGTGTAGGTAATGCCATCTTTCTCAACCGTCATTGGCACCCGTAGGGTGTCTTGATCGTCCGAGAGCGAGAAGTTGTTTTGCGTCACCTGGTATTGTGCGCGTCCCTCTGCCGTATCGATGCCGTTGGCACCAATTAAGCCGCTTTGTGCCACAAAGGTATGATCAGGTTTGCTGTGCAACAGCGTGAAGGCGTTGTCAGAATCCAGCTCCGCATCATATTGCGGGAGCTCGGCGTGGACAACATCACCGCCTTGCGTATCAATTTTCAGTGTTAAAACGTCAGTGTTGATGGTGACAAGCTTGTCAGAGACAGGCTGTGCATCAAGAGACGTGGTATCACCGTCATTGCTGCTTGGCACGTCACTGTGAGTGGTTTGCTGCTGCTCAACGCCCTGTCCCTGCGGTTGCGGGGAGTCTGGTTTGTTCCATTCCATGTAAAGCATGAAAGAAACGAACAATAGGGCAATCAACAGGATATTGCGTTGGGAATCCATTGTTAATTGTCTCTGTTATGGTGGTCGCAAGGCGGCACAGGATCGTAACCGCCATCATTCAAAGGGTGGCATTTTAATAGACGTTTGCCTGCCAACCAACACCCTTTTATCACACCATGGGATTGAATCGCCATGATGGCGTAGTGAGAGCAGGTTGGTGTAAACCGGCATCGTGGTCCAATAAGTGGACTTATAACCAGTTGGTATCCCCGAATCAGCGCGATGAGCGCTTTTTGCGCGGCGGTCGCGACAAACGTTGCCATAACTTGTCCAATTCGTCTCGCAGCGCTTGATTGCTTAGGTTGTTAGCACTTTTTTTCGCGATCACCACAAAGTCTTTCGCCGGCAGTTGATGTTGACGTAAACGAAAGCTTTCGCGGACCACACGTTTAAAGCGGTTGCGATCAACAGCAAGTTTGATTTGCTTTTTCGGTACAGCTTGACCGAGACGTGGATGGCCGAGTGGGTTGTTTCTGGCGAGTATAGTTAAGTGCGGCGAACCGGCGCGATGCGGTTGCTGGAAGACGGCACTGAAATGTTCGGGAGTTAGCAGACGTAACTCCCGAGGATAAGCGAGCTTATTCACAAATCACTGCGGATTATTTAGAAAGCTGCTTGCGGCCTTTCGCACGGCGAGCGGCAATGACCTTACGGCCGTTCTTAGTCGCCATGCGCGCACGGAAACCGTGAGTGCGCTTACGCTTTAGAACTGAAGGTTGAAAAGTGCGTTTCATGGTTTCTACCTTTATTACTGATCAGTGTTAGGTTTGTTAACCCGACGTGGGAGGGTAGCACTAGGCTTGACTCCGACGCCTCTCAACAAAGAGGGCGGATTGTAGCCATTGACTAACGATTAGTCAATCACTAACCGACGCCACTCCGGGCGGTGAATTATAAGCACTTGGGCACAGATCGCAAGGATCGATCCCCAAGCGATCGTTGACTAGGGGATGATCCCGACTTGATTCAAAAACTTATGCAAACGGGGATCGTCGCATTGGTTAAATAACCAATCCGGTGTCCCTTGGGCAATAATATGGCCGTCGTTCATAAATACCACCCGATCCGCCACATCGCGAGCGAACTGCATTTCATGGGTGACCACCAGCATGGTTTGGTGGCGAGTGGCGAGCTTTTTCATCAACGCCAACACTTCGCCAACCCACTCTGGATCGAGGGCTGACGTGGGCTCATCAAACAGCAGCAGCTCAGCCTCCAGCGCCATCGCCCGGCCGATGCCAACCCGTTGCTGTTGTCCACCCGATAAAGAGGCCGGGTAATGATCCCCTTTATCGCCAAGCCCAATATCATCGAGAATTTGCTGGGCACGCTCATGGGCTTTGTCTTTCGCCCATCCCTTAACGGTGCGCAGCCCTTCGGCAATGTTGTCACGGGCATTGAGGTGAGCAAATAACGCATAATTTTGGAAAACAAAGCCAGTTTGACGCCGCAACGCCAGAATATCCTGCTTACGGGTGGCCATATTGCCGCTATCAACGCGTTGCTCCCCGATTTCGATGATCCCTTGCTCGGCACGCTCGAGAAAATTAATGCAACGCAATAAGGTCGATTTACCGGTGCCGCTAGGACCAATAATGCAAACTATTTCGCCTCGGTCGATAGTGAGGTCGATGCCGTCGAGCACCGCAACGCCTTGATAGATTTTTTTTAGCTTTTCTATCTTTATCATCGTTGATACGCCTTATTAAGGTGTGCCTCTGCCCAATACTGAACACGCGTTAATGCCACAACCACGGCCCAATAGATGAGTGCCACCGCTAAGTAGGCTTCAAAGAACTTGAAGCTGGATGACGCTTCCATTTGCGCTTGTGCCATGATTTCCGCGACCCCGAGCGTAAAGGCGAGTGACGTGGCTTTAATCATATCAATGAAGTAGTTCATCAACGATGGCAGGGCAATACGCACCGCTTGCGGCAAGATGATGCGTTGCATCGCTTGGCGGGTGGTCATGCCCACCGCCAGACTGGCTTCCATCTGGCTGCGATCCACCCCGGTAATGGCGGCGCGGATTGACTCGGCCATGTACGCAGAAAAATGCAGACTAATTCCGATCACTGCGGCGGTAAAAGCTTCCATTCCCACTAAGGCGGGGATGACCTGAGGGAGACCGTAATAAAGTAGAAACAGTTGCACCAATAGCGGGGTGCCACGGAAGAAGCTAATAAAGATCTGTGCAATACCATTGAGCCCAGGGATGCGAAACACGCGAATCAAGGCTATCGCCACTGCCAAGGCGAGGGCGAAGATGAGGCCCAGTACAGCCATCTCCATGGTGATCCCCAAATAACGCAGCAGCAGGGGAAACAAGGAGGCCATGTAATCAAAATCGAACGCCATGATTGACCTTTAAACAAAAAAGCCCGCCTGCGCGGGCTTATTAAATGAAAGTAAACACTTACTTTTTAGTGATATCGCCACCGAACCATTTGGTTGAGATATCCGCCAAGGTGCCGTCCTCACGCATCGCGTTTAGCGCAGCATTGACTTCATCACGTAAGCGTTGACCACGCTCTGAGTCGACAAACGGCCATGCATTAGCAATGGTTTCAAAAGGTTGTCCAGCTAATTGTAGGGGCAGACCTGACTCTTTGATCAATTGTAGCGCGGAGAGGCGATCCATAATAAAGGCATCAGCACGACCCAAGGCCACATCGTGTTCAATCCCGGTTTCGTAGGTTTTGATGTTGATATCATCAGCGGCTGGGTGTTCACGCAACAGTTGTTCAAAGTTCGAGCCTAAGTTAACGGCCACGGTTTTATCCTTCAGATCGGCGACCGAGTTAATGGCATCATTGCCTTTACGAACCGTGATTTGTGCGCCGTCCACCACATACGGGTCAGTGAATAGATATTTCGCTTGGCGCTCATCGGTGATGGTGATTTGGTTTGAAATGGTGTCGATACGGCCGGTTTGTAACAGACCAAACAGTCCTGAGAAGTTAGCGGTGACATACTCCACATCGTAGTCGTTGCGCTCGCCAATCTCATCCCACAAATCGACTTCGAAACCTTGTAGCTGGTCTTGTTTAACAAACGTAAACGGAAAGTAGCGGCCAGACATGCCCACTTTTACTGTTTCAGAAGCAAAGGCGGGGGCAGTGAGAATCATGCTCACGCTGAGCAGGGCGTTGATGAACCATTTAGTCATGAAAAGCTCCGTAGTAACCACATCGATATTGATAAGGTGCGTAATATAGAGGGTGGCAGTGGCAGGCGAGAAATACCTTCTTGTTATGAGTAATAACTTATTCACCGAAGTTGTCGTGTAATTCCTGGGATAACCCCCACATTGATCAAAATTATGCACAAGGAAAGAACAGGATCATTGGCCAATCTGATCCTATTCTTGTGAGTAAAACATGGGTTTGCTGTGGCGATCTCACGTATTTCTGTGGGATCTATGTGAATAACTCGGATCTTATTCACTGATTTCGGGATCTTGTGGGTAGCGATCTGGGCGCGACAGGAGTACCATTGTGGCCTTTCTCTTTTCGGTACAACTGCGTGGAGTCAAACGTGTCATCATCGCTTTGGTTGCAGTGTCTTGAACGTCTTCAAGATGATTTACCTGCGACAGAATTCAGTATGTGGGTACGGCCACTTCAAGCCGAGCTCAATGACAATACGTTGACCCTCTTTGCCCCAAACCGTTTTGTGCTTGATTGGGTGCGAGATAAGTATCTGCATCAAATTAATCAATTACTGAACGAGTTTTGTGGTGTCGACGTACCCATGCTGCGCTTTGAGGTGGGGAGCAAACCGGTTGCCGCAACGCCACAAGCTGCCCCTGCCGGGCCTGCTGCTGCGCCCGCTCCGCAACAAGCGGCGCCAGCGCCGCCGCAAGGACGAGTGTGGGAGCCTGCTCCCTCACCGGTGCAATCGGATGTTAATCATCGCTCCAACGTCAACCCCAAACACAAGTTCAATAACTTTGTTGAGGGTAAATCGAACCAGTTAGCCTTGGCAGCCGCGCGTCAGGTGTCGGATAACCCGGGGGCGGCCTATAATCCCCTTTTTCTTTATGGCGGAACGGGCTTAGGTAAAACGCACTTGTTGCATGCGGTGGGTAATGCCATTTCTGATCGCAAAGCGGATGCGCGCGTGGTGTACATGCACTCAGAGCGCTTTGTGCAAGATATGGTGAAAGCGCTGCAAAATAATGCTATCGAAGAGTTTAAGCGTTATTACCGCAGTGTCGATGCGCTATTGATTGATGATATCCAATTCTTTGCCAACAAAGAGCGCTCGCAAGAAGAATTCTTCCATACCTTTAATGCGTTGCTTGAGGGTAACCAGCAAATCATTCTCACCTCCGACCGCTATCCCAAAGAGATCAACGGGGTCGAGGACCGCTTAAAATCGCGGTTTGGCTGGGGGCTGACCGTCGCGATTGAGCCGCCAGAGCTGGAAACCCGGGTGGCGATTTTAATGAAAAAAGCGGAAGACCATGCCATTCGTTTGCCTGATGAAGTGGCCTTTTTTATCGCGAAAAGACTACGTTCTAACGTGCGTGAACTTGAAGGGGCGCTTAACCGCGTGATCGCCAATGCCAACTTTACAGGCCGTGCGATCACCATCGATTTCGTCCGAGAAGCGTTGCGGGATTTGCTCGCCTTGCAAGAAAAGTTGGTCACCATTGATAATATCCAGAAAACCGTGGCTGAATATTATAAAATCAAGATGGCAGACTTGTTGTCTAAGCGTCGGTCTCGCTCGGTGGCGCGACCCCGCCAGATGGCGATGGCGCTAGCAAAAGAGCTGACCAACCACAGCTTACCGGAAATTGGTGATGCATTTGGCGGTCGTGACCATACCACCGTATTGCATGCTTGTCGTAAGATTGAGCAGCTGCGTGAAGAAAGTCACGATATAAAAGAAGACTACTCTAACCTGATTCGAACGTTGTCGTCCTAATTATGAAATTTACTCTTACGCGTGAGCAATTACTTCAACCGCTTCAGCAAGTTTCTGGGGCACTAGGCGGGCGTAGTACCTTGCCGATTTTAAGTAACCTATTGATTGAAGTGGCGGAGCAGCAACTCAAGCTGACGGCGACCGATATGGAGGTCGAGCTCAATGCCACCGCACCGCTGGACGGTGAGTATCTTGATGGGGCGATCACTGTGCCTTCGCGTAAGTTTATGGATATCATCAAAGGCTTACATAGCGAAGCTCGTATCACTGTGGCGCAAGAAGGTGACCGCGTGGTGGTGCGAGCGGGACGAAGCCGCTTTACATTATCGACCTTACCGGCTTCAGATTATCCCAACATCGAAGACTGGCATGCCGAAGTGAGCTTACAAGTACCGCAAAGCAAGCTGGGTCATCTGATTGACGCTACGCAGTTTTCGATGGCGAACCAAGATGTACGCTATTATCTCAATGGACTCTTATTCGAAACCGATGGGCATACGCTGCGCACCGTTGGGACGGACGGCCACCGGATGGCGGTGTGTCATTTATCCATGGAAGAGGCGTTGCCCGCACAACAAGTGATTGTGCCACGTAAAGGCGTCAGTGAGTTGGCGCGTTTGCTCGATGATAGCGAGCACCCGGTGAATATCCAAATTGGCGCGTCTAATATTCGTGCGGTGGTGGGCAATGTGACCTTTACCTCTAAATTGGTTGATGGACGCTTTCCTGATTATCGGCGTGTGTTGCCACAATCCACTTCCCGAACGCTTGAGGTCGACTGTGCTGAGCTCAAGCAAGCATTGTCATTAGCCGCGGTATTATCGAACGAGAAATTTCGCGGCGTGCGAATGAATATTGAAGGTAGCGAGCTGCGTATCTCCGCCAACAACCCTGAGCAAGAAGAAGCGGAAGAGTTTTTGGAAGTCGACTATCAAGGTGAGCCAATCGAAATCGGTTTTAATGTCAGTTACGTGCTCGATGTGCTCAATGTTTTACGTTGTGACAAGGTGCGTTTTTCGATGACAGACGCGGTGGGCAGTACCTTGATTGAGGACTGCGATCGCGAAGACGCCATGTATGTTGTGATGCCAATTCGCCTCTAGGTTATGGCGCTATCACGACTGGTAGTCCACGACTTTCGAAATATTGAAGCCTGCGATATTGAGTTGTCGTCAGGCTTTAACTTTTTAATTGGCCCCAATGGCAGTGGTAAAACCAGTGTATTGGAAGCCATCCACTTTCTCGGTCATGGGCGCTCCTTTCGCAGCGCGCTTAACAGCCGAGTGATTCGTCATCAGCAACCCAATCTTACAGTACATGGTCGAGTAAAAACGCAAGATGGGATCTTGCTTCCGGTCGGCATTCAAAAGCGCCGAGACGGCAGTGCAGATGTTAAAATCGGTCAAGAAAAAGGGCAAAAGCTGGTGGCCCTGGCCAAAGTGCTGCCATTGCAATTGATCACCCCTGAAGGTTTTGAGTTATTAACCGATGGGCCCAAGTTTCGTCGTGCGTTTATCGATTGGGGGGTGTTTCATTCTGAGCCAGGTTTTTTTGAAGCTTGGACACGAGTGAAGCGCCTAACGAAGCAACGCAACGCCGCGTTGAAAACAGCGCGCCACTATGGCGATATCCAAGTATGGGATACGGAACTAGCACGCCTTGCCGAACAAATCAGCGCATGGCGTCAGGCTTACGTTGATGCGGTTTCCGCGCGAGCGACCGCATTATGCCAAGCATTTCTTCCCGAGTTTTCTATCCAGTTTCGTTTTTATCAAGGATGGGAGCGAGGCGCAGACTATCAGGCATTGTTGGCGGCGAACTTTGAGCGCGACCAGCAAATGGGATACACGGTATCAGGGCCACATAAAGCCGATTTGCGCATCAAGGTGGCAGGTACGCCAGTCGATGATGTGCTATCGCGCGGACAGTTAAAATTAATGGTATGTGCACTTCGGCTCGCACAAGGCCAGTTGTATAGCGAGGAGCAAGGTATCGCTTGTATCTACTTAATCGATGACTTTGCCTCCGAATTAGACAGTCGCCGGCGCGCACTATTGGCCAGTGAGTTGACCCGCATTGGGGCTCAGGTTTTTGTTAGCGCCATTAGTGCCGATCAAGTCGCGGAAATTTGCGACGAAAATAGTAAGATGTTTCATGTGGAACATGGCAAAATTAACGCAGGATAAATAAGCGAGAGTAACTCAATGTCCAACGAATACGATTCATCGAGTATCAAGGTACTGAAGGGCTTGGATGCCGTGCGTAAGCGTCCGGGAATGTATATCGGCGATACCGACGATGGTACCGGCCTGCACCACATGGTGTTTGAGGTGGTCGATAACTCGATCGATGAAGCACTGGCCGGACATTGTAATGATATCGTGGCGACCATCCACGAGGATGGCTCGGTATCGGTTCGCGACGATGGTCGTGGTATCCCGGTCGATATTCATGAGGAAGAAGGTGTATCGGCCGCACAAGTGATCATGACCGTCCTCCACGCCGGCGGTAAGTTTGATGACAACTCTTATAAAGTCTCTGGCGGCCTTCACGGGGTGGGGGTGTCGGTGGTCAACGCCTTGTCAGAAAAACTCGAGTTGACTATTTGGCGTAATGGCCATGTTCACCAGCTTAATTTTGCGCACGGTGAGCCTCTAGGACCGCTGGCTGAAATGGGTGAGACCGACCAAACCGGTACCCGTATTCGTTTCTGGCCAAGTGAAGAGACTTTCTCTGATATCAACTTCAACTATGACGTGCTTTCCAAGCGCTTGCGTGAGTTGTCTTTCCTTAATTCGGGTGTCTCCATCAAGTTAATTGACGAGCGCGAAGAAGACAAAGCGGATCACTTTAAATACGAAGGGGGCATCCGCGCGTTTGTCGAACACCTCAACAATAAGAAGACCTCCATCCACCCATCCGTTTTCCACTTTGAGCACACTCGGGAAGACGGGGTTAGCGTTGAAGTGGCGATGCAGTGGAACGATGGCTATCAAGAAAACATCTACTGCTTTACCAACAATATTCCGCAGCGCGATGGTGGTACTCACCTTGCGGGTTTTCGTGGCGCATTGACACGTACGCTCAATAGCTTCATGGACAAAGAAGGTTATTCCAAAAAAGCCAAAGCCGCGACGTCTGGCGATGATGCCCGTGAAGGCTTGACCGCGGTAGTCTCGGTGAAAGTACCGGATCCCAAGTTCTCCAGCCAGACCAAAGACAAACTGGTGTCATCGGAAGTGAAATCGGCGGTTGAATCCGCCATGAGCAGCCACTTATCAGACTTCCTTATTGAGCACCCTGCCGATGCGAAAGTAGTGTGTACCAAGATCATTGACGCTGCCCGTGCGCGTGATGCGGCACGTAAAGCACGTGAAATGACGCGTCGTAAAGGCGCGTTGGATTTAGCTGGCCTTCCCGGCAAGCTTGCTGATTGCCAGGAAAAAGATCCGGCGCTATCTGAGCTCTACATTGTGGAGGGTGACTCTGCAGGCGGCTCAGCCAAGCAGGGGCGTAACCGTAAGAACCAAGCGATTTTGCCGCTCAAAGGTAAGATCCTCAACGTCGAGAAAGCCCGTTTTGATAAGATGTTGTCCTCGCAAGAAGTGGCGACACTGATCACGGCAATGGGGTGCGGGATTGGCCGGGAAGAGTACGATCCGGACAAGCTACGTTATCACAGCATCATCATCATGACCGATGCGGATGTCGACGGCTCGCATATTCGTACCTTGCTGCTGACCTTCTTCTATCGCCAAATGCCAGAGCTGATTGAGCGAGGCTATATTTATATTGCTCAACCACCGCTTTATAAAGTGAAAAAGGGCAAGCAAGAGCAGTACATCAAAGATGACGAGGCGATGGAGCAGTATCAGGTGGCATTGGCGTTGGAGAATGCGTCATTGTTCGTGAACCCAGATGCGCCAGCGATGCACGGCGAGTCACTTGAGAAATTGGTGAAAGAGTACAATGGTGTGCTCAAGCTGATTCAGCGTATGAAGCGTCGCTATCCCGCCGCGCTACTCAATGAGCTGCTTTATCAACCGCGTTTGTCAGTCGATGACCTGCGCGACGAGTGGGCGGCTAAGCAATGGGTAGAAAACATTGTTGGGATTTTGAATCGTAAGTCGACGGGTGAAAGCCAGTATCAGGCATCATGCCGACTCGATGAAGAGCATCAGGTATGGGTGCCAGAGCTGGTGGTGCGCACCCATGGTGTCGATTATAAATACTTAGTGAGCTATGACTTCTTGAACTCGAAAGAGTACGGTCGAATCGCAAGCCTATCGGAAACCTTAAATGATCTCCTGGATGAAGGGGCGTATGTTAAGCGCGGTGAACGTACGCAATCGGTAGAGAGCTTTGAGCAAGCACTCAACTGGTTAATCAAAGAGTCAACCCGTGGTGTGTCTCGTCAGCGCTATAAAGGTTTGGGAGAGATGAACCCAGAGCAGCTTTGGGAAACCACTATGGATCCTGAAGGTCGTCGTATGATGCAGGTGACGATTCAGGATGCGGTTGCCGCGGATGAGTTGTTTACCACCTTGATGGGTGATCAAGTTGAGCCACGTCGTGCGTTTATCGAAAATAATGCGCTGAAAGTAGAAAACCTCGATGTATAAGTGATAAATCAACTGTTTATCAACAATTAAGGCCAGCATTGCTGGCCTTTTTCATGCCTGTTTGGGAGGCAAATCGCAACATGTAACTGTTTTTATATACAGTATTTTTGGCGTGAGTACACTTATCATTCCCTTAACGACAAAATGATAGGAATCCTGATGTCTATAAAAATGCGCGCTAATCTCCAATTGGTTTATGTTTCTGATATTGACCGTTCTGTGGGTTTCTATCAGCAACTGTTTCAATGTGATCCTGTCTTTACCAGTCCCAGGTATGTGGCGTTTTCTGCCTCTGAGCAGGGAGATGCCTTATTCGCGTTGTGGACAGGCGGCGAGCAGCCCTCACCCTCGATGACACGACTGAGTGAAATTGGCATTATGGTGCCTACCAATGATGACGTTGATGCCGTTTTTGACCAATGGTCGAACAACCTAACCATCAATGTTGTGCAAGCTCCTTACGATGATGTGTTTGGTCGAACATTCGTGATTCAAGACCCTGATGGGCATCTCGTGCGCGTTGCGCCGCTTGATTAAGCATATCGCTATTCCAATAAGGAGCAATTATGATTGACCATCTAAGTACCTACGCAACGAACTTCTCGGCAACTAAAGAGTTCTATCGTTCGGTGTTTGAACCGCTTGGCTATGCGATCCAAATGGAGTTTGTTGCAGAATGGAATACTGATTTTCCGACCCAGCGAATGTGTGCTTTTGGACCAAGCGATCGGCCCATCTTTTGGGTGATAGAAACCCAGACTCCCTATACCCCTCGTCATATAGCATTTTCATCACCAACAAGAGGGACAGTGGAGGCGTTTTACGATGCTGGAATGGAGGCTGGGGGAATCGATAATGGTAAGCCAGGTCTGAGGCCTATGTATCACAACCATTACTTTGGGGCATTTCTTATTGACCCAGACGGCAATAACATTGAAGCGGTATGTCATCATCCAGAGCCGTAGTTTATTAAAGCGGTCAGAGGTATTTGAACGTACCCGTATGGGTAGATAAAACGGTAACACGTCTGGCGATGATAAAAATCGTTCGATGAGGCTTGAAATCAAATTACCCAACCCTATATACAGTAATGAGGCGATGCCATTGGGTCGCCGGGGGCTTGTCCAGGTTGGAAAGCCGTAGATAACATTTTATTGCTTCATAGGAAGGATAAGATTATGCGTAACTTTGATTTCTCTCCACTCTATCGTACCGCGATTGGCTTTGACCGTTTGTTTGATTTGGTTGAAAACACGAATGCGTCAAATGCAGGTGGTTTTCCTCCTTACAATATTGAGCAAGGCAAAGAGAACCAATACCGAATCACAATGGCGGTAGCAGGCTTTAGCCAAGACGAAGTAGACATTACCCAACAAAAGAACAGCCTAACGGTTGCGGGTAAAAAAGCCAGCCGTAATCAAGATACGAAGTTCTTGTATCAGGGCATTGCTGAGCGTGACTTCGAACGCAAGTTCCACCTCGACGATCATATTAAAGTGACGGGGGCGGAAATGGAAAACGGTATGCTTCATATTGATTTGGTGCGTGAGGTGCCTGAAGAGGAGAAACCTCGTCGTATCGAAATCGGTAGCCGTTTACTCGAAAACGTTGAGTAAGTGTCGGCCATAACGATACGAAAAAGGAGAGGGCAGCACCGCTGCCCTTTTTTGTGGCTAGCGAATCGTGGTGTTCAGATTCACTAGCTGGCTTCAATTCTTCGCATTAAAGACACGTTCTTTCACTCGCCGCTGTTGGTGAATAGCCCTTGCGAATGAAGGTGAACGTTGAACCCACGATTGTAGCCTGGCCGAAAAGATTCTCCGTAGATTCGTGGACTTGAATAAGATTCGCACAGATTGGAGTCGATAGGTTTCACGTGAAACATTTGGATTGTCTTAATAGAACGATCTAATACTATTTGCCAAGCCAAGCCAAGCCAAGCCAAGCCAAGCCAAGCCAAGCCAAGCCAAGCCAAGCCAAGCCAAGCCAAGCCAAGCCAAGCCAAGCCA
>NZ_MUEZ01000024.1:0-47603 GCF_001996015.1 Salinivibrio sp. ML198 | reverse complement strand
TACCTCCTATGAAAATAAATACTGCACTGAGGAAATTTACCAAAAAGCAGTCGAGGGATTTAAAAAACTCGCAGCGGAAGGCGATCTTCGTGCTCAGTACTTTTTGCTAAAAGAAAAAGGTCTTGATAAATCTGTAGAAAAGCGTGAAGAATATATTAAAGAAGTGGTTCGATTCGCAGAGGATCATTATTATAAGCCATTAATGGACTATACATATTCACTAAGAAAACAATCAAAAAAGGGTAGAGTGTTCAGTACAGAGAAGTTAAAAAACTTATCACTTAATCTCTTCAGAGTAGCAAGCAATAATTATTATATACCTGCGATGAGTAAGTTAGTGTATTATGAAAGAGATAATGCTGTTCTTTTTGATAGGTTGAAGAAATCAGGTGGCCGGAATTATTTTTGGGCTATGGCATTTGATAGAAGCAATGAGTTAACAACTAGAGATAAATACTGCCATGCTGTGTTATTCGAGAAGATATATAAAGATATGGACTTTTACGGTTTTGACAGTGATTGGCCTAAGAAAGGTGATTACGATGAAAGTATCTGCGAGACAGATAGGGAAATTTCTGAAATGAAGCCGATGATTTATATGGATTATTTCACTAGGATCGATAATTGGGGCCAAGGGTGATTTTCGTTCGGCTGATACTGGAGTTTCCCGAAATTAAAGAATTTCTTCCCCGTCTTGATGTGATATCCTAAATATCCCGTTCAGTGAGTGATACAACACTCGCTGGGCGGTAGCATTCCTTAGCTTTAAAACGTTATGTTATCTGTCGGTCTAAAATCACTATCTGCTGGACACAGCCTTATGATGCGTCATAAAACGATTATCCAAGTTATACTTTTAACCTTATCGATAAGTTGCCTCATAGGTTGCAAAAAAAAGGCGATCAACCCTGAAGATGATATTCCTTTATTTAAGAGCTTTATTGAAAGGAACATCGATAAAGTAGCCGATGATCCCTATATATCGAGTACAGTAAAGCCTGATGATGAGATTTATGACTTGATGCTAATGCTGCAGCGTGGTGATTGGAGTCAAACAACTTGGGATGAGATGGACTCTTTGATGAATAAGGGCGTAGAGAATGCCAAAATAATCTATGCACGTACAAAAATAGATGAAATTTATAAACGAAGTGAAGCCACTACTATACTGACTGAATTGATGAGAAAAGGAAATCCTTATGCGACTTACTGGCTATCTAATAAAAGTAACTTATGTCTTTCTTATCTTTCATCAGAGTATTTTGGCAATAAAGTAGCAAAAGAACTTGGCTTAGACACCTCTTACGAAAATAAATATTGCACCGAGGAAATCTATCAAAAATCGGTCGAGGGGTTTAAAAAACTCGCAGCGGAAGGCGATCTTCGCGCTCAGTACTTTTTGCTAAAAGATCAAGGCCTTGATAAATCAGTAGAAAAACGCGAAGAATACATTAAAGAAATTATTCGATTTGCAGAGAGTCACTATTATAAACCATTGATGGACTATCTGCATACATTAAAGAAACCAAGTCGTAGAGGACTAGAGTTTCGCACTGAAGAATTTAGAGAGCTCGGCCTAGATCTGTATAGAGTTGCGAGTAATAATTACTATACACCTGCAATGAGTATATTGATGGCTTATGAAACAGATAATCATACTCTTTATAAGAGAATGAAGCAGTCCGGTGGCCGTTATTACTTCTGGGCAATGGCTATAGACAGAAGTGACGAGTTGACCGAGAAAGAGAAATACTGCCATGCTGTGTTATTCGAGAAGATGTATAAAGATACGGACTTTTATGGTTTTGACAGTGATTGGCCTAAGAAAGGTGATTACGATGAAAGTATCTGTAATATAGATAAGGAAATTTCTAAAATGAAGCCAATGATTTATATCGATTACTTCACTAGGATCGATAATTGGGGCCAAGGGTGATTTTCGTTCGGCTGATACTGGAGTTTCCCGAAATTAAAGAATTTCTTCCCCGTCTTGATGTGACATCCTAAATATCCCGTTCAGTGAGTGATACAACACTCGCTGGGCGGTAGCATTTTTTAGTTCTAAAAAGTTATGGTATCTCTCGGCCAAAACATCACTATCTGTTGGACACAGCACTATGATAAGTCATAAAACAACTATCCAAGTTATATTTTTAAGCTTATCGATAAGTATGCTTACCGGTTGTAAAGAAAACGAGCCTCTACCTGGTGACCCTTGGCAGGTTTCTGTGGTAACGCCTTCATTTTATCCCATTAAAATCACGCAAGCGTATGGTGTAAATGAAGAGCAAGACTGGAAAATGCCGATCCATGGTCTCTCTCAATCGATGAGAAAAAGCCGCATAGATTATGTCCGTACTGTGTTTCCTGATTATGATGGGTTTGGTTTTCCTTTATCATCTTTGACCGCTGTTAATGGACGCCAGGTGGGATCTGCGAATAAGCACTTACCAGATAGCATATATATATATTGGACCTCACTGATTAATATGCGGTTTTTTGTGACTAAGTATGATCTTCCTCAGAAGGTTAAGGAAATAATGGCGAAAGGGGTTAGCTTTGAGCGATATGATGGTTCTTTAGGTTACTGTTTTCGGAATGAATTTTTCTTTGGCATGCTGCCTAATGGCAAAGCCAAAGTGTGGTTGATGGGCTGTGATCAACTTATCTATTTGGCAGAGTTGGAGCCAGCACGAGAGAAAGACCGTGACCAAAATGGTACAACGGCTGATGTATATAGGCGTGGATCTAAGCCAGAGAAAGCAAAACAGCGTGGAATCGATGCAGGTGTATCGACTGTCCCGATTCCATGGGAGAAAGTTGGCAAAGTGTATAGCACGGACACCGTCGAATTGCTCAGTGAGCAGTAAGCTTGGGTGGATCGACGTGCGTTCCGGCGGTTTGTATACGCTCAGTGATATGCCAAGCAACTTTTTGCTTGGCTTGGCAAGAAGTTGCTTGAAGCGTGCAAAAAATTGGTCAGCAAATAATTAACTGTCTGATATATAACGAATTAAAAGTTGGCATGAATCTAGCTTGCTAGTAGGGCTAGACAGCAAGAGTCGCTGTTGAAACTCAAATCAAAAAATAGAGGAGCGATTATGCCAACGCCATGTTATATCTCGATTGAAGGTGAAACCCAGGGTTTGATCACTGCCGGTGCCTGCACAGCTGATTCAATCGGTGATGCATTCGTTGAAGGTCATGAAGATGAGATGCTGGTACAGCAGTTTGATCACAATGTCACTGTTCCAACTGATCCTCAGTCTGGTCAGCCATCAGGACAACGTGTTCACAAGCCATTTAAGTTTACCGTGGCATTGAATAAAGCTGTTCCATTGCTTTACAACGCGCTGTCTTCAGGCGAAAAAATGTCTACTGTGGAGCTGAAATGGTACCGCACGTCGATTGAAGGTAAGCAAGAAAACTTCTTTACTACCAAACTCGAGAGTGCGTCAATTGTTGACATCCACTGTGAAATGCCACATTGCCAAGATCCGGCTAAATCTGATTTCACTCAGAATCTCACCGTATCTATGTCTTATCGTAAGATCACCTGGGATCACGTTAACGCGGGTACGTCAGGATCAGACGATTGGCGTAAGCCTATTGAAGCCTAAGGGCTCATTATGTTGCGTCGGCATATTGCCGGCGCTTCATCATTTGTCTAGCGTGCTTCAGTCATTAGTCTGAGGAGTGCTAGACAAGTGTTCACTGTTGCGGGAACAAGATTCGGGAGACATCATGGCGAAATTACGTTTTGAATTTAGCGTCGAGGGCTTAGAGCCAGACACGTTTGTGGTCAGAGAGTATCAGGGCAATGAATCTCTCTCTGCTGCGGCGTTCGATCAGCAAGCTTGCAACGGGTTTCGTTATTCGATTGCTTTGGCGAGTCGTGACCACTCACTTACTCCAGACCAAGTGGTGGACTGCCAAGCAACGCTTTCCCTCTACCGTAATGAGCAGTGTGAGCGTCGTGTCAGTGGCATTGTGCGTCAATTTTCTCAAGGGGATATTGGCCATCATCACACTTACTATGATATTGAATTAGTCCCCGATATTGAGCGCTTGTCGCTACGTCAAAATAGCCGTGTTTTCCAGCATCAAACGGTTCCGCAAATCATTTCCGTGCTTTTGCAGGAAATGGATATCACGGATGTCGGCTTCGGACTGACAAAAGAATACGCTGAGCGTGAATTTTGTGTTCAGTATCGAGAAACAGATCTGGCGTTTTTCCATCGAATCGCCGCAGAAGAGGGGCTCATCTACTGCTTTTTATGGAAAGAGGGAAAGCAGCTTTTATACATTACTGATTCACCTTTCGCTCTCCCAGCTCTAGAGCAGCCGATTGCCCACAACGCGCAGTCAGGGGCGGTGGTGGATGAGCCGTATATCCGTGCGATAGAAAAACGCACGCGCATTGTTCCCTCGTCGTTGGCAATGAAAGACTATAGCTTTAAAAAGCCGAGTTATAGTTTTTTGCAACAAGTAAACACGGCAGGCATCGATTATCAACGCCAAGATTATGAGGTTTATGATTTCCCAGGCAGATATAAAGATGATGCCCAAGGCAAACACCTAGCGCAGGTACGGCAAGAATTTCTGGTGCGTGATAAAGTCACCGCGGACGGAAAAAGTAATCATTTTCTTGTACAGGCGGGGCATGCATTTGAAATGCAAGATCATCTCGACCGTACCATGAATCAAAAATGGCAAGTGGTGCGCGTTCAGCATTACGGCACCCAGCCACAAGCGGTCGAAGAAGAAGGCTGTTCTGGCGCTACCACTTATCATAATCAGTTTACCGTGATTCCGGCCTCCACCTCGTGGCGGGCAACCCCGCACCCTAAGCCACAGGTGGACGGCCCCCTTATCGGTATTGTCGTCGGCCCCGAAGGTGAAGAAATATTCTGTGATGAGCATGGTCGGGTGAAAGTGCATTTTCCATGGGATCGGTATTCAAATGGTGACGAACAGAGTAGCTGTTGGATCCGAGTCTCTCAGGGCTGGGCGGGCAGCCAATATGGCATGATGGCCATTCCACGTATTGGGCATGAGGTGATTGTATCGTTTTTACATAACGACCCAGATCAGCCGATCATCACAGGACGCACTTATCACGCAACAAATGTACCCCCTTATACGTTGCCTGCGGATAAAACCAAAACCGTGTGGCGCAGTGAATCGCATCAAGGAGAAGGGTATAACGAGCTAACATTCGAAGATCAATCGGACAGTGAGCAAGTGTACTTGCATGCACAGCGTGATTGGCAATCCGATGTGGAAAATGATGTCATTACTCAGATAAGGCATGATGAGCACCAAAAAACCGCCCATGATTCTTTTTCTAGAGTGGCGAATAATCAACATGTTACCGTCGATAAGCAAGCAAGAGAGCGAGTGAAAAAGGACGCCACCTTTGAGGTTGATGGTGGTATTCATGAAAAAATTAATAACCGTTTCGCGGCCACCGCCGGACGTGAGGTGCATCTAAAAGCGGGCACAAATGTCGTGCTTGATGCTGGCACAGAGATTACCGTATCGGCCGGTGGTAGCGTCATGAAAGTAGATGCTGCAGGCGTGCACTTATTAGGGCCTGTGATAAATCTCAATGCAGGTGGAAGTGCGGGGAGTGGATCGGGTTACCAGGGTAAACAACCGGCCTCACCACGCGCAGTGAAGAAGCCCTAATCATATTCGCAAGTTCATAAGAATCGAGGAAAACTATGCCAAAAGCTGCACTGGTTGGCCATATTGGTACCGCCCATGATGGCTTTCCGCCTACGCCCATTACAGCGGGTTCACCAACGGTAAAGATTGATGGGATCCCAGCGGTACGCAAAGGCGACCCACTGGCTCCCCATAGTAAGCCTAAGCATCCACCGCATGGTCGGTCAGTAAATGCTGGGTCTGGTAGCGTCAACATTGATGGAAAGCCGGCTGCACGAATTGGTGATGCAATAAGTTGTGGCGGCGTAATTTCAGGAGGTTCGAGTGTCAACATTGGTTAAGCCGTCACGATTAAAAGTCAGTTTTTGTACCCTTTTGCTTGTTATCAGTGGACAGGCTTTCGCCGAGCAGGTTGAAATAGAGGCGACGCCGTTTGTGTCATTGGAGCCGGTAGAGAAAATTGCCGATGACTATGATATCCAAGCGATGACACCGGAAGCACTGTTTGAACATGGCCGTTTGTCACGTGCGCAATTCCATTATCAACGCGCAGAGAAGTATCTGCGAGCGGCTGCCGATCAAGGTAATGTGCCTGCGGCTTACTTGTATGCAGTTCTGGTGAGTGATGATGGCAAGAAACTCGCGTATTCTCCTGAGGCGCAGCAATATCTCACTCAGGCTGCACGAGAAAGCTACATCCCAGCCATGAAGCTATTGGTTGAAGAAGGTGAGTGGTTGTCAGCCAACCATCGCACGATATGGCGTCACAAGTACGAAGAGGCCTTGGATGCCTGGTATAAAGATGCCCCTGAAGAGGCAGCCTTTAGTTTATACCAGTACACCGCTTCCACAGATAAACAAAAAGCTGAGGTCTATCTCGAAGAGGCCATTGCGGCAAACGATGTCGATGCGCTATTACACAAAGCATCACAAATAGAAACGGCGCAGCGCGGCTTTTATCTTTTCCCTAGCTCTCGCCTGGATGCGGCTGCTGAGGTGAAAAAGCAAATTGCCAATGCTGGGGGGATCCCTGGAACGAAGAGTTTATACCGTGACTTTATTCGCCGTGGAGAAGCCCCTAAAGCCGTTGAGTGGCGTGAAAAAGCGATAGAGCAGGGCGATCTCATGTCCTTGGCGGCGTTAGGTCGCGTATATACAACAAATTATGCACCTGATGATGAAAAGTATATTGATGGTTTGGTGTATCTCTCCGCATACCTGGATGTGGTTGGTCAAGGGCGATTTGTCGACCTAAGGGATCAAGCGATGGCACAGTTTGAGCTGGCGTCTTCTCGGGTGTCTAATGAGGTCCTGAAAGATGTGGAGAAAAACGCGGCAGAGCTACGAAAAACCCACACCTTCTTTCACTACGATCGATATTGGCAAAAAACAGCCACGAACACAGAGAAAGAAGCAGATCCAACAAGCTAGCTGGGTAGAGGTTTGATAATTTAGCTCCGGCGAAGACTTTAGCGGCCGTAATCGAATCATTGCTTCTCGATTCGATTGCGGCCGTTTTCTTTTGCGAGATAGAGCGCGGTATCGGCACGTTGAATGATACTGTCTTGTGTATCACCTGCCGAGAAGCCCGTATAACCGATACTGATGGTACAGCGTATGGTTTGTCCGTCGACGTGAATTTCTTCGCCATGTACGCGCTCGACCAAGCGCTTTAGTACAACCTCAGCACCACTCAAATCCGTTTCAGGAAGCAAACAGAGAAATTCCTCTCCGCCCCAGCGACCGTATATGTCATTAGTCCGTGATTCTTCCCGCACAATATTGCCGAAGCGTTGTAAGGCGATATCGCCTGCCCGATGACCAAAGGTGTCATTTAAGCGTTTGAAGTTATCGAAGTCTACGATCGCCAGCGTCAAGGGGTTGTTGTACCGTTCGCAGCGTGCCAGCTCTTGAACGAGAGCGTTGCTGAGGTAATGGCGGTTATAAAGTTGCGTTAATGAGTCAGTATTCGCTTGTATTTCAAGCAATTGTTGCGCTTGTTCGAGTGCTTCCCAGTCTCGTAGACGCGCCAGCTCGTGACCGACCCATTCGGCAAAAAGTCGTACCAGTTCATAGTCTTGCGAAATAAAGGGGCGAGTGGGTTCAGGGCTTGAAAAATTTAACGTGCCATAGCGCTCGCCATCAATAAAAATGGGGGCACCGATATATGCTTCGAGGCCGAAATGTTCGTAGCAGGGGTGGGCTTTGATATCGCTTTGCGAAACATGGTGGAACCCTTGCGCCTCATTGGCCTCATAGACGTGACAACAGTATGTTTCTTTTAGATCAAACACCTGTCCAGGCTGCAGGGCGTCATCAGGATGCTGCGCATATTGTACGGTATAACGCTGACCATGAATGTGGCTGAGTATACCGATAGGCAAATTAAAGTGTTTACAACCGAGAGAGAGAATACGCTCTACGCGCCGGCAAAAATCCAAATTGCGTGCTGACGTGATTGAGTGGAGCTGGTTGAGCGCGGATTCTACTTCTACGCGGGTGCTAATGTCTTGAATAAAAGCCACATACATGGTGACAACTTGTTGCTCATCGCACACTGGCCCACCATGTGTTTCGCCTAAAAACACATGGCCATCGGCGGTCTTATATCTCACCACATAAGCATCGTAGTATGCGTGAACTGAGTGGGTGTTAAAACGATCTTTGCCCGTTGCGGTAAAGTCTTCTTGCTCGGCGTAAAGGATGCGCGTGCTAGCGCCTTTTACGTCCGCTAGGCTGCAACCAAATAGGGCTTCTGCTTCGGGGTTTAATAGTTGTATACGGCGATTTGTATCAGCAATAACAACCGCCGTATCGAGATGGCGAAAAAGCGAGGGCAGTAATGTGACAATATGCTTGTACTGGTCAATGGGCTGATTCACTGCTGGGCTCTGTACGTCTATTTGGCTTAGACTAAGCGTAGTACAAATCCCAGCAGCTCGCGCTCGCTGAGGAGATTAGGCGGAGAAACAGGTTATACCGTGAAGGTAAATACGTTAGCCATCGACATCGCAATATTGTTGTCGTAATACGCTGCTTCATTAATGAAGTGCGGATAGGCCGTGTAGTCGCCTTGCCATGTTAATTCTTTGCCATCAAAACACATAAACAGTGGGTCACCGGGCTTTATCGGCTGAAAGTCTTTGTCTTGAACGTGTTGGTGCACCATACCAATACGTTCCCCATGCTCATTTTGTGGCAAATGCAGTGTCTCTTTGTAACGATACGCGGTGACGCTTTTAGGCAGTGCTGGCACCTTATCAATATTAAACAGATGCACGAAGTCCAAAATGTGTGTCGTCATTTCTTGCATCGATTCCATTACATCATGACGCAGTACCGATTGGGGCTGTGGGCCTACCTCAACGATCACCCCTTGTTTGCCGATCGAGCATAAAAATGCATGCTGAATAGGTTCAATATGATCTTCGACTAAGA
The DNA here is from genome assembly GCF_001996015.1 of Salinivibrio sp. ML198. Lineage (NCBI taxonomy): Bacteria > Pseudomonadati > Pseudomonadota > Gammaproteobacteria > Vibrionales > Vibrionaceae > Salinivibrio > Salinivibrio sp. ML198. Next base: position 38,495 of record NZ_MUEZ01000024.1, on the reverse strand, counting down.
TGATGGCATCGGGCATACGCTCACTAATATAAGCGGCGAGCTGCTTATTGAACGTATCAAGTGTCAAGAGTATCAGTGTGGGTCCCATGTTGCTGGTGGTGTTATGCAGGTCGATAATAAAATCGACGCGCGGATCCCCTTTAGGGCCTAATTGTTGGTTGAGGGCTTTAGCGCGACTTTGCTCATAGTTTGCCAAGCTGTAGTCAGCCAGCAGTTTAGGATCGAATTGGCGGTTAAGGTCGCAGTCTAGATAGCGTTTGTTGGCGCTATAAGCAGGGGGGTTCGCAAAGACATGTTCGGTGGAAAAACTATCGCGGGCTGTGATTGCTGGGTTGGATTGCCACTGTTTTAGTGCGTAAACACCGCTAAACTCATTACCGTGGGTGCCACCAACAATAGCAACGTTACTAAACCGACTCATGAAAGCTCCTGATATGTGAAGAATAATCGCATGGATTTGTCTATTTAGACAGCTTAGCACTAACTACTCGATAGGTTAATAGCATAATTTTTCTTTATTAATGCTTTTCTATTCACTTGATCGCGAGTTGGTAGTGGAGGTCCTATGCTTTTTCGAGTCAGTTCACACTTCAGCTGAGTGGAAATCGTTAGCCTAGCGGAAGACGATACAAAGAGGTGAACAATGAAAACGGTATTTCCTGAGCATTTTTTATGGGGTGGCGCGGTAGCGGCTCATCAAGTTGAGGGGGGATGGGATTGCGACGGTAAAGGCGTCAGCATTGTGGATGTGCTGACCAAAGGTGCCCATGGTACACCGCGCACAATTACCCAGCGTGTTGAAGAACATGAAGCCTATCCGAACCATGATGCTGTGGACTTTTATCATCGCTACCGTGAAGACATTGATCTCTTTGCGGAGATGGGTTTTAAGTGTTTTCGCACGTCTATCGCGTGGTCGAGAATATTTCCTCTTGGTGATGAGCTCACGCCGAATGAAGCGGGCCTTGCCTTTTATGATGACCTTATTGACTACCTATTAGAGAAGGGGATTGAACCTGTCATTACGCTTTCTCATTTTGAGATGCCCCAGCACCTTGTCACCCAATACGGGGGCTGGGCTCATCGAGATGTGATTGAGTTTTTCGTGCGGTTTTGCGAGACCGTAATGACTCGCTATCGCGACAAAGTCTCCTATTGGATTACCTTTAACGAGATCAACAACCAGCTCAACTGGGACTATCCGCTATTTGGCTATTGTAATTCAGGTGTGGTTTTTACCGAGCACGATCATCCCGAACAGAGACTCTATCAAGTGCTACATCATCAATTCGTCGCCAGCGCCAAAGTGGTGTCTCTAGGGCATGTGATTAATCCGGATTTTAAAATAGGTAGCATGATCCACATGATGCCGTTGTATCCGGCGAGTTGTCACCCTGATGATATGTTGGCGTCACAGCAAGCGATGCGTGACAAATATTTATGCAGCGATGTGCAGTTGCGAGGCCACTACCCACACTATATTTGGCCGCAATGGGCCAGCAAAGGGATCGAGGTCAATATGCATCAAGAGGATGCAACGATTCTTAAAAACGGCTGTGCGGACTTTTTGGCGATCAGCTATTACATGACGAATATCGTAGATGCCAACCCGCCAGAAGAAGATGAAAATGCTTTATTCAGTGCAAGCCGATTGAATCCGCATCTACCCGCTTCGGACTGGGGCTGGCAAATTGATCCCAAAGGTTTACGCTTTGCGCTTTCTGAGCTGTATGAGCGTTACGAAAAACCGATTTTTGTGGTGGAGAATGGGCTTGGCGCGACAGATAAGCGTGAAACCTCAGGGGAAATCAATGATGATTACCGAATCAGCTATTTATCACAACATATTGAGGCGCTCGCGGATGCCATTTGGCAAGATGGCGTTGAGGTGATTGGCTATACGCCATGGGGCTGTCTCGATTGTGTGTCCTTTACCACGGGCGAATACCGCAAACGCTATGGTTTCATCTACGTTGACCGTCATGATGATGGCAGTGGCGACTTTTCTCGCCATCGTAAAAAGAGCTTTTACTGGTATCAAAACGTGATTAAGAACAATGGTTTGATAGAGTAAAGGCTCTGGTAGAATCGCAGTAAGACGAGAAGGGACGCCTAGTGCGTCCCTTTTATAACTATCGGTAAAGTCATTGCATCGAGGTATGCGATTTTTACCGTTTTAGCGCTAAAGCCTCGCCCGCTAAGGGGGAGAAGTTAGAGATTGGGTTGGTAGTCGACCTCAATCACTTCTCCATATTCAATCCCTTGCTCACGATAACCCACTAAGCTCTCAATCACATTAAAATGCGCGATAACCGCAATCGTATTGTAGTCTTGATAGGTGTCGAGCACAGATGTCACTCGGCGATATAACGCGGTCGCGGACTCATAACCTGCATTGGTCACTTCATTTCCATTGGCAAACAGTTCTCGGTACTCAATCCAGCGTCGATCGCGCTCAGAAAGAGGAATATAGCTCCCTTTGATATCCGCTTGCCACTCGCGGAGGTCATGCTCGACAAACAGTTCTTTTTGCAATTGCCGGTTGAGGATTTCTGCTGTTTGTAAGGCACGTGTGTAGGGTGAAGAGAGGATGATGTCTGCGTGTTGTAAACTCGGGTGATCGGCTAGCGATTGAATAGCGGGAATACATGCACGTTGGAGTGGTGCATAGTCTTTTTCCAGTTGGCTCATTTGGCGAGCGTCGGCCAAAGAGTAATCGGTTTTTCCGTGACGGACAAAGACGACTTTCATAGGGCTTCCTTTTCTGCGTCGACAGCGTCTGAAGCGCTGCTTCTTGAGTCGGTGACATTTTTATTATCCGGATAACGAGGCGAGACACCCGCTTGGCGGGTGGTCAACATATCGCTTACGAGGGTTGTAGCATACCGTCATCGGACTGTCATGACTCACCCGTGGGATTGAGAGGAGGGCGTGAGCAAGCTCGCTATTTTTCTCTGGTTTGATCTAATATTTTGGTGCGATCACGGCCTTCTTCTTTAGCTTGATATAGACGCTGATCAGCCATTTCGAGTAGGTATGAGTCCGTGGTTTCGCGAGTTGGGAGCGTAATAATGCCACCGATACTGACAGTGATTTTGTCACCATCTGGGTTTTTCTTGTGCTCGATATCAAGCTTGGCAATTTCAGCGCGAATGGTTTCGGCCAGCTGAGTTAACTTCGAGGCATAGCGCGTTGAGAGCGTGATCGCAAACTCCTCGCCCCCAAAGCGTGCCACGGAACCATGAAAGCGTTCCGTTTGTGTAAGCAGCACGCGCGCGATTTGGGTGAGAACGTCATCGCCTTTGAGGTGACCGTATTCATCGTTATACGCTTTAAAATGATCGACATCGATCATCATGACGGCGACAGGTAACCGGCTGGCGATGCCATGTTGGATATGGTTTTTGAGCTCACGTTTAAACGGTCTTCGATTACTTAACCGGGTGAGGTCATCGGTTTCTGCTTGTACTTTCAACTTTTCATTGGCGACAATCAGCTCTTCTTGTAGCTCTTCCATGGCGTAATGGTTTCGTTCACGGATCATCACTTCACTGATGGCGGTGGCGAAACGTTTTAAAAGCAATGTCTTATTGTTATCCCAGATGAAGGGTAGACGGCGATTTGCCACTGTAATCATACCAAAGCTTTTTCTACCGTCGGTTAGCGGAAAAGCGGCAAACGATAAAATATGCCGTTGGCGCAACCAAGAGCGCTCGTTAATTGCATTATCGCCGAGCTGGCCGACATGGGGAACGACCAGTGCGTCGGTATCAGCCAGCCACCGTTTTATCATGTGCATATCGCTTAAATCGACGGTCTGGGGGGCAAAATCAATCTCTTGTGGCCAGTAACAACGACGTTCAGCGCGGAATGCGTCAAAGGCATACCAGCCAATCGCCTCAACGCCGAGTAATGACGCCATATCGGGAAAAATTTTCTCTACGTCTTCAGTAATATATTGCGAGTCTGCACGTAAAAATTGAATTGAAATATCGGCCAGTAGAGAGCTAGCGTTTGATTGCCAATTGAGTGCTTTGGTGCGTTGCTCGACTTGCTCTTTCAATAAAGTTTGATGTTGACGAAGTTCACGCTCTGTCACGCGTTTTTGTAGAAAGTCGTCTCTGATACGCGATTGCATCGCATTGATTGAGCGAGACACTTTACCTATTTCGTCATTACGTTGAATCAACGAGAGCGGCACACTCGTTTGGTTGGCCTTGTCGGTTTGGTAGTAATCGAGCGTATTTGACAGCTGTTGGAGTGGGCGCGAGCACAGCCGGTGGATAACCCACAAAATCAGCAGAGTGATGATAAAGGTTTCAGTAAAATGGACGACAGCGACAGGCACGGCGCCTGTGAAGGCATCGCGTTTAATCGCACTGCGATCGAGCACAATGTTCAGGGTGCCAATATTGTTACCTTGAACGCTCAACAATGACTGATGATTGGCGTCACAGTCCTCACTGGTATTATTGACTTCAGTGATGTGTGTGCCATCAAAACCTTTTACCTCGACGCGACAAATGGTGGGGATCATCGACAATCCCTTTACACTGCGGCGCACAAGCTCTAAATCAACGACCCACAATGCATGGCTAATCACGCGAGCCGAGTTATGGCTCCGGCTCTCTACCAGTTGTGTGGTCGTAGCCAGTGTGCGCTGGTAGTTGATGTACATCTGCGTCAGTGTACTCCCTACCGCAAACAGTAAGCTAATCGCGAGCACAACGAAAGCGACGCGCGCTTGAAGACCGCGTAAGTTTACATCGCGTTTTATCACTTAGTTATCCATTTGAGTTGTGGTTGAATGACAATGGCTTTCAATCCCTTTCGCCATGTTCAAAAACGAGATTTGATCCCACGCCTGCTCGCGCAACTGTACGAAAAAAGCGGAGCCAGGTTCAATTAAGTGAAACAACTGTCCAGCGCATTGCGGTGGTAACGGCCAGCCTTTATCGTGAGCGTAAATGCGGCTCAATGCAAGGCCAGCGGCTTTAAAGTGCCCGCCCCCAAGGGCTGAAATGTCGCCTTTTTCTCGCAAAGAGAGCACGCGCTCGGAGGTATTGACCGTGGCAAAATAGATGTCATCGCCGGGCGTTTTTCCTGCTTGCCGCGCGGCTTTCATCGCGCCAAACGCCATATGATCGTTGGCCGTCCACACGTAGCGCACATTTGGGTAGCGTTGCAACAAGGTATGCATTTGCTCTTGGCTGATGGACTCATTCCACTGACCATGAACAACTTGATGTAAGGTAATGTCTGAGCGTTCAACGAAAAAGCGCTTGCCGCCCGCTTCGCGTTGGACGGATGCGGGGGTGGTAAGATCACCTGAAATCATGACGGCTTCGCCGGGCGCATTATCGCCTGCTTGCACCATGGCTTCGGCGATCGCATAGCCTATCGAATGATTGTTGGGAATAATGCTCGGCAGTAAGTATTGTTGCCAATGTGGGTCTTGGAAGAGCTTGGTTTTGGTCTGCTGATCGACATCATTCAAGATAAGTTGTACATAAATAGGATACTTTCTCAGTATAGGAAGTAGGTTTTTGGCCGCCAGCTTTTCATTCACGATGATAATGTAATCAGGGTGGGTCGGTTTACTCAACGTTGCGGCGAGTATTTGACGCACGGCAAAATGATTGCGATCGGCGTGGCGAATCGTTAGGTCAATATTTAATGCTGAGGCAGCGCTATTGGCATATTCATCCACGTCCTGCCAGAAGCTTTCCGTTGCATAACCGGGATTAATAAATAGTACACGGGGCTGAGCCTGTTCAGCATGAATGTGCGTACTGAACATCATGTATATAGAAACAACACACCACAAAATCAGTCTTCTACACATGTAGGGAAGGGTCCTCTCCATTGGCCACCTCTGTTAAGGATAGCGCATATGTATACGCTTGATTGCGGTAGGTTTATCATTGTCTGTAATTCGTTCAGATAGCCGCTGTTTGACACGTAAATTTTATTGGGCAAGAGAAAGCATATACGGCATCATAGTTATGTAGACTAGAGTGCCAGTCAATGGCGAACAAAATGATAACAATGCAATGAAATCTTACTACGATAAGAAGAAATTTAAGCGGCATTTTCCGATGGATTTTTATGGTGAGAGTGAAGGCTGGCAGTTTGCAGTGCGCGCCTTGTCTCCCACGCAAGTCTTATCGGCGAAAAGCTGGGTGGCGCGATTGAGCTGTCGTCGCCGAGACTTTCGGCTCGTTGATTTGGCGATTGACCGCTTCCACTTTTTGAGTGGCGGCGATGAGCAGATGCGTTTCACGGGCGTGGATTTGGGCACTAAAGTGAGTATTCGCCGGCAAGGGCAAATCGTCACTGTCGACGCCCTTAATCACCGCTATGGTGCTTTGACAGCAAACGTCCAGCCGTCAATTTCAACCGCGTGCATAGAGCCTGCGAGCAAGATCGTACTCTCTTAATAGGCGTCTCTTTGGCGGTTTGCATCAGTGCCATACTGAGAAAAAAGGTGGGAACTCATGACGTTTATTGTGATTATCGTGCTTAGCATTCTTGGTGGTTTGTTGGCGGGTGAGCACTTCCATTCTTATCTTCTTGGGCTGGGCGTCGCCAGTACAGCGGTGGGTGCTTGCTATTGGATCACGTTTCGTAGCAGTCATTACCCCCAGTTTGCACTGTTTTTGTTGTTGCTCGGGGTAGTCGCTAAGATTGCGGTGACGGCGGCGGGTGTACTGCTCGGGTTAAAACATGCGTTGATCACCTCGCCTTTGGTCTTTTCGCTTTCGTATTTGTTTTTCTTGTTCGCCTCGACCTATTGCTATTTTCGCTATCGTGAATATTGGCTCACGCGCTTGCGTCATAAAGACTTACAGTAACGGGCTCGGCGGTGTGTAGTGTGATCGTTAACGAGGGATGGTATTAGTGATGTATTCAACGAAGCGATTGACGCTGCGCGCATGGCAAGTGTCCGATTTGACCCCTTTTGCGGCACTCAATCAAGACCCCGATGTCATGCGCTATTTTCCCAGTGTGCTTTCACGCGCACAAAGCGATGCAATGGCGGCGCATATTCAATCCAAACTGGCGGATAATGGGTTCGGATTTTGGGCGGTAGAGCTGATGGAAACACGGGAATTCATTGGCTTTGTGGGGTTAAACCGTCCCACCTTCGATCTCGGCCATCAGCCGTTTGTTGAAATTGGCTGGCGTTTAGCGTCGCCACATTGGGGAAAAGGCTATGCCACTGAAGCGGCACAAAAAGCACTCGCCATCGGCTTTGAGGACGTTGAGCTTCCGGCAATTTATGCGTTTACCACCGAGAGTAATCTGCCCTCACAAGCAGTGATGAAAAAACTCGGGATGACGCCGGCTGCTCCCTTTACCTTTTTGCATCCTCATTTGGCAGCAGATCATCCGCTCGCAACGCATGTCTTATACGCGATATCGAAGCCCAGCTGGCAGGCAAACCATGCTAATTAATCGCCGGTACCTATCGTTCATTCTTTCCGTTTTTTGTTTGTTGTTTCCATTGGCGGGCACTGCGCAGCAAAGTACCTGTCATGGCACTACGTCGAATGGTCATTTAGCCAATGGGGTACAGTTGCCCAGTGACGGGGCGAATTTCATAGGCTACAGCTTGATTGCGCGTTGGGCGGGGCGAACCTATGTTCACTCCGCAGTGCGTGACATCATCGTGGCATCGTATCAGTCTTTGGAGGCGGAGCAGCCAGACAAAGTATATCAATATGCTGAAACGGGCTTTGAGTCAGGTGGTCAGTTCAAACCGCATAAAACCCATAGAAATGGCTTATCGGTTGATTTTATGACACCGGTCGTCGATGCCGAGGGGCGATCGGTTCATCTGCCGACTCATCTACTCAATAAATTTGGCTACAGCATTGAGTTTGATGGGAATGGTCAATACCAAGACAAGCACATTGATTACACCGCCATGGCCGCACACATAGTGGCGTTACACCGAGAAGCGACGCGTCGTGGCTATGATCTTTGGCGTGTTATCTTTGATCCAACTCTTCAGCCGGCACTGTACGATACCCCGTATGGGCAGTATTTAAAGCAACATATTCAGTTTTCAACGCGGCGGTCTTGGGTTCGCCATGATGAACATTATCACGTTGATTTTGCCGTGCCTTGCCAATAAGGGCAGAATAAAAACAAAAAGAAAAGACTGGGAGAAAGTGTGCACAAACTAGCGGATGACTTACACCAAAAGCTTTTTAATGAAGAAGATGCGCGTGCCTGTAAAGACATTGATGGCAGTGCGTGTCGTGAGGTTCCGGGCAATTTTTTCCGCATCATCGTTAGCCAAGGACTCACCAAAATTGGCGACGCGGTATCTAACCCGAAAATTGTCTTGCCAGCGCTTCTCACCGCAGTTGGCGCCCCCTTGGCGTTAATTGGCTTATTGGTGCCAATACGAGAGGCGGGCTCGTTAGTGCCTCAGTTGGGTATCGCCGGTTATGTCCGCCAATTTGCGGTACGTAAGTGGGCATGGGTGGCGGGCTCTGTCATTCAAGGGGCGTGTATCCTAGCAATGGCCATCGCAGCGTTACTTTTAACCGGTCAAGTAGCCGGCTGGAGCATTGTTGGCTTGCTGGTGGTATTTAGTCTGGCGCGAGGCTTGTGCTCGGTCGCTTCGAAAGATGTGTTAGGGAAAACCATTCCTAAGCCGCAACGAGGACGTTTGAATGGGTGGTCGTCAAGCTTGGCGGGGGCGGTGACGATTGCTGCCGGTGTCGGATTGTTCAGCGTCTCGGATCAACAGCATGTGTGGGTCTATTGTGCGTTACTGGCATTCGGCGCAGTGCTTTGGTGGATTGCCGCAGCGTTTTACAGCCAAGTGGATGAATACGAAGGGGCCACAGAAGGCGGAGCCAATGCGCTCACGCATGCACTGTCTAAACTGCGCTTGTTGGTGGATGATAGACGCCTACGCCACTTTGTGATCACCCGTTCACTGTTACTCTGTTCGGCCCTATCCGCGCCCTATTATGTGCTGTTAGCCAGTCAGCATAGCCAAGCGCTGGCGATCACCACCGCAAGCTTTGTCGCCATTAGCGGTATCGCAAGTTTGTTGTCGGCTCCTTTTTGGGGACTGTTTGCCGATCGATCTAGTCGCCAAGTGATGATAATGGCCGCTGTAGTGACGGCGATACTGGGGCTGGTGGTCGTGAGTATCAGTCATTGGTATCCCGCGCTGTTTTCTTTTGCGTGGGTACTGCCTGGCGTCTATTTTGTCCTGACCATTGCTCACGAGGGTGTGCGCCTTGGCCGTAAAACCTACATCGTGAATATGGCTGACGGCAATCAGCGCACCGATTATGTCTCAGTTAGCAATACTTTGATTGGCTTCATGCTCCTATTCATGGGCGGCGTCACGGCATGGTTGAGCCAGTGGGGGTTGATGGTGGTGATTGCGGTGTTATCGGCGCTTGGCTTGCTGGGGGCATTGATGGCGCGCGCCTTGCCTGAGGTGGAACGGTAAGCCGATTGTCCAGCAGCAAAAAGGCGCTGAAATATCAGCGCCTTTTTCGTTTGGTTTGACGAATCAAACTTTAAATTGGCTCACCAGACGTTTGAGCTCTTCGCCTGTCTGATTTAAGTCAGTCGCCGCTTGTGCCGAGTCATTACTGGCGTTGAGTAGTTGGCTCACAATGTCGCGAATCGATACCAGATTACGGTGAATGTCTTCGGTCACCGTGGTTTGCTCCGAGGCAGCCGAGGCGATATAGCTGGTCATGTCATTGATTTGTGTGATTGCATTACTTACCGAATCAATGCCGCTACCAATCTCGTTGGATGCCTCCGAGGTTTGCTGGCAGGTATCGTTACTTTGCTTCATTCCCTCAACAGCCTGATTGACGTATGACTGAAGTTCATCCAGCATTTCGCGAATTTCGTGAGTGCTCTTTTGCGTACGGCTTGCGAGGGTTCTCACTTCGTCAGCGACCACGGCAAAGCCGCGACCCTGTTCGCCTGCACGTGCGGCCTCAATGGCAGCGTTAAGTGCCAGCAAGTTGGTTTGTTCAGCAATATCGCCAATCACAGAAAGCACGCCAGTAATTTTATGGGACTGCTCATTCAGCGAATCCACATGTGTACTCGAGGTATTCATTTGCTCGACCAGCGCTTGCATCGAGGTGATCGAGAACTGAACTTTCTCTTGGGCGTGACGCGCATCGTCAGTAGCTGCACTGGTGGCATCAGCCACTTGGGTAGCATTCTGTGACACCTCTTGCGCAGCCGAGCTCATCTGGGTAACAGCGGTGACCACTTGCTCGGTCTCGTTATCGTGAGTCTGTAATTGCGTGGCAACCATCTGGGTTTGCTCGTCAATCGTACGTGCGGTGTGACTCACTTTTTCCGTGACATCCACCACGCTGCGGATGGTGGTTTGCAGCTTATCGATAAAGCGGTTGAATGCATCCCCAAGCTGAGCAATTTCGTCACTGCCTTTAATTTTCAGGCGCTGGGTCAGGTCGCCATCACCGTCGGCAATATCATTGAGGTTGTCCAGCATGTCTTTCACCGGCGTTGACATCCGTTGGGCAACAAAGGCGACGGCAACGAACGTAATGATCAGAATAAGAATACCCGCAATGACCATGCGCGCAGTTTGTGCCGCTAATGCTTCCTCTGCATTTTCACGGAAATCGGTAACGCGCGCCTCAATATCGTCAATGTACGCCCCAGTACCCAACATCCATTGGCCGTTATTGACCATATCGGCATAGCCAATCTTTTCGATCAGTTCATCGGTACCCGGTTTTTGATAGAGGTAGGTGAAGGTGCCATCACCGTTTTGCGCCGCTTCGAGTAGGCCCACGATAATTTTGTTGCCCTTGGGATCAGTAAGATTGATCAAGGACCGGCCTTCTAGCTCTGGCTTTAAGGCGTGGAATACGTTGTTGCCTTGTTTATCGTAGATGTAAAAATAGCCAGCCTTACCAAAGGTCACTTCGCGAAGTGCGTCTTTGACATTTTGCGTGGCATCGCCGCCCGCTTGCTGTGCGTTTTTTACTACAGTCGCGGCAATTTCAGTCGCTTCGCGCAGTTGCATTTTTCGCTCATCAATTAATTTGGTTCGAAAAGTGGCAATGTTCTCTTCGACCAGCTCTCGCTCGTAATAGGTAGTGATAAACAACGTAACGAGAATGGATAATACCAAAGGTACGATGGCAAGCACTAAGAGCTTTCCGCGCAGCATTAACTTCAACATACCGGATACCTTGTGTTAATTGTGGTTTCGATTTCGCTAAAGTATGGAAGACATTTTTTCCGTTTGCCGCGCAAAAAGCCCTTTTATTTGATGTGGATTGGGAAACACCTTGCAATCTTTCACATCTGTCTAACTCGTTATGCAAAAGAGATTGCGATAACTATCTGATTCATCACTGGTAAGTAAGTATAAGCCATTTTTTACTCACTCCTCTTACCTCTTTATCCCACAAGCAGGCCCAACGCACGCTTAACGTTCTGGCATGTTTGTTCTGTCTGTATACGCGCCTTTTTTTGCCCATCTTTTAGGACACCATACAAGTAATCAGGGGCGTTCATTAGTGCTTTTCGCCGTTCTCGAATGGGCGATATCAGGGAGATTAAGCTATCGGTCAGCACGTTTTTCACTGTCATATCCCCCAGACCTCCGCGCTGATAATGTGCTTTGAGTTCGGCGACGTGTTGAGCGTCAGGGTGGAAAGCGTCCAAATAGGTAAAAACGACATTGCCTTCAACTCGGCCGGGGTCTGAGACGCGTAGGTGTTGAGGGTCTGTGTACATGGATCGCACCGCGTCACGTATGGTGTCATTGTCATCGCTAAGATAGATGGCGTTACCCAAAGATTTTGACATCTTGCTTTTACCATCAACACCCGGCAAGCGCGATGCTTTGCTGGTAAGTGCACGACATTCGCGTAATACAGGCTCGCCGACAACGTGATTAAATTTGCGCACAATGTCGTTGGTTTGCTCGATCATAGGAAGTTGATCATCGCCTACTGGCACGAGGTTAGCGCCAAATGCGGTGATGTCGGCGGCTTGACTGATTGGGTAGGTTAAAAAACCGACGGGAACTTGCTGTCCAAACTGCTTGTCGTTGATTTCGTGTTTTACCGTGGGGTTGCGGACCAGTCGTGCGTAACTCACTAAATTACTATAAAACATGGTGAGTTCTGCGAGCGCAGGAAGTTGGGATTGCTGACAAATTGTGACCTTATCAGGGTCAAGCCCAACCGCGAGATAGTCTGCGACCAAGCCTAAAATATGCGTGGCGACGTGACTTGGTTGATGGCCATTGTCGGTTAATCCCTGCATATCTGCGACCAGAATGGTTTGAGCACATTGTCCTTGTAACGCAAGTCGTTGGCTAAGTGAGCCACTGTAATGACCAAGATGTAAGCGGCCAGTGGCGCGATCGCCGGTCAGAATAACGTCGTTTTTGTCGATAGCGTTTTTGTCGATAGAGTAGGGGGTGTGCATTGGTGTCTCCTTGAGGATAAAAGCCGACGGAGACAGGGAAGTTGAAAACGATTCATTGACTGCCTACCGGCGGCCAATGAATACCCAGACTCAATGGCACGCTAAAGCGCGCGCCACCACTGGGTGCGAAAAATCAATAGAGTGTGTGTATCAAATACCGTTTTCATAGTGGTTTAAACTATCAGTCTTATGAGTACGACACAAGACTCACATACTGACTATTTTGTTGGTTTATCCGCGGGTTAAAAAGCCGTAAGGTAAAGCAAAGTCAGTGAAATCGAGGGAGTGATGAAACTAAACGCAGACATGGGTGAAAGCTTTGGTGCGTGGTCGATGGGGATGGATAGCGCGCTAATGCCGTGGATTGATATGGCCAATATCGCGTGTGGTTTTCATGCCTCAGATCCTGATGTAATGGCGGCCACGGTGGCACTCGCAGTAAAGCACAATGTGAGTATTGGTGCTCATCCCGGCTACGCTGATAAGCAGGGCTTTGGCCGTCGTCATATTGATCATACCCCAGCACAAATTAGTCACCTCGTTCGCTATCAAATAGGTGCGCTACAAGGGATCTGTGCACGCTTTAATGCGAGCCTTGATTATGTGAAGCCCCATGGTGCGCTGTATAACACCATGATGGTGGACAATGATTGCTTTGAAGCGGTATTGGTTGCGGTGGCTGACACGCTGCCCAATACACCATTAATGGTGCTGGCACTGCCGGATAACCGTCAGCATCGCCAGCTAGCCCAACAAGTCGGTGTGCCGCTGATTTTTGAGGCCTTTGCTGATAGAGCCTATCTGGCGTCAGGGCAATTAGCGCCGCGCGGCCAACCGGGCGCGGTGTTAGATGACGCTAACGCGATGATTGCGCAGGTGTTGCAGCTATCTCAACATGGCACGGTGACAACCCTTGAGGGGCAAACGCTCACCCTATCGCCGGATACGGTGTGTGTGCATGGAGATAATCCACAATCGGTCGAGGCGATAAAACAACTCAGAAAGGCCTTAACACCATGACACTCAAGGTTGAGCAGGTCAGTGAAACCACGGTAATGATCCGGTTGGGCAATACAATCGATCTTGCCTTAGTCCCACAGTTATCTGCGCTGTGTGAGCGAATCCGCCAACACTTTGGCCGTGGTGTGGTTGAATTAATTCCTGCCTACACCAGCGTTCTGGTAGAAGTGAATGTTCGCTTGCTTCCGCCAGAAAAGTTGAAAACGTGGGTGATGAACCAAGGCGAATCACTGCGAGTCACCGACGACGCCGTGGGCGGAAAACACGTGACGTTGCCGGTGTATTATCACCCTTCGGTTGGGCCCGATTTAGCTGCGGTCGCCGAGTTTGCTGGCGTGAGTGAGCAAGAGGTGATTGCGCGACACAGCCAACAAACTTACACCGTCTGTGCGATTGGTTTCGCGCCTGGCTTTGCCTTTCTTGCGTCGGTGGATGAGACGATAGCCATGCCGCGGCATACCACGCCTCGCCATCAGATCCCCGCCGGCAGTGTGGGCATTGCACAACAGCAAACCGCGGTGTATCCGGCGGCGTCGCCCGCAGGCTGGCAAATTATTGGCAACTGTCCCAAGGTGCTATTCAATCCCCGTCAATCGCCCATGATGCCGTTTGATGTAGGTGATACCGTCCGTTTTGAGCCAATGTCAGAGTCTGATTACCGCGCGGCAGGAGGTCAATGGTGGCAGGATTAACGGTGCTCGACCCCGGCGTATTGAGCTTGGTGCAAGATACAGGTCGTTACGGGGTGGGCCAGCTTGGCTTAAGCCAAGGCGGGCCGGTCGATTGCCACGCATTTGCTTGGGCGAATTATTTACTCGATAATCCCGCCAATACACCTCTGGTCGAGATAACCATGGGTCAGGCACGTTTTCGTGCTGATCACGCCATGTCGATCGCTATCACCGGTGCAGACATGCAACCTTGTATCAATGGTCAGCGCGTGGGTATGTGGCAGACGTTAACGCTAAATACGGGTGATGAACTAAGTTTACGCTACGCGCGCCGTGGCTTGCGCGCCTATCTCGCGGTGCGTGGCGGATTGGCGGTAGATGGCGCATTTGGCAGTGCCGCGACGGTGATGCGCAATCAACTCGGCGGCCTGCATTCCGGATTAGGCGAACAGGCGGGAGGCATGGCGTTCACCAAAGGAGAGGTGTTGCCTTGTCGACCGCATGCGCTGTTGCCGAGGGTGCGCGGTGTGCCGACACGATTTATTCCTGACTACAACGCCCTGACCCCACTGGCGCTTGTGCCGGGGTATCAATTTGATAGCTTCAGCTCCGAGGCGCTAACGGCATTTTTTGAGGGCGAATACACGGTCGATCAGCACAGTGATCGTATGGGCGTGCGCCTCAATGGACCGAGCGTCGTGAGCAAGCAACCGGGCATTGTTTCCGAAGGCATTGCGCTCGGGGCCGTGCAAGTGCCCCCGGATGGTCAGCCGATTGTGTTGCTCAACGATCGGCAAACACTCGGTGGTTATCCTAAGCTTGGCTGTTTAACCCGTGCCAGCTTGAGCATGTTGGCGCAAACGCGACCGGGTCAGGCCGTGCGTTTTTATCCAGCGCGGCTGGCGGATGCATCGGCGCAATGGCAAGAGTTTGTGCAGTTTTTTGACTGGATATAGCCTGCAGAAAATGGATAGATGAGCCTCTGGAAGACAGAGGCTCATAAACGGATAGGCTTTAACGTGCAAGCGACGGACTAGCGGAAACGGCTGATTTGCTCGAGGGCTTTTTCCATTTGTGCAAAGTCAGGTGACGCGTTTTCTATGGGTCGGTTGGTGTTATCCATGTATTGATATTGCCCCCCCGCACCCACTTCTAAAATAGTGTCATCGGTCACTAAGGCATAGCCGCTGTAGTTTGACGATAACACCCAATCTTGGCCGGGGTTTGGTGCAAGTAAGTCATGACCAATCGCATAGCTGGCTGGATCGGACGTTACGCCTAAATAGTGCTTCATCAGGGTGGGCGCGACATCTTGGTGGCTGGTGAGTTGTTTGCCGGTATCGACCTGTTTTGCCTCGATGCCGGGGCCTATCAGCGCGAACGGCACGTGAATTTGTGGGTCAGTAAAGTTACTGTTATGACCCCAATAATTCAGCTGGTTATCATTCATTTCTTGGCCGTGATCGCCAGTGAGAACCAGCAGAGTATTGTCGAACTCCCCGCTTTGTTTCAGCTCTTCAACCACTTGGGCTACCAAACTATCAACGTAACGCACGCTGGTCTTGTAGCGATTGAAAAATGGCGTCGGATCTGTCTCGTTATTTAGCTTGAGATAGTTAACTTCGTCCAACATCGGCTGATACTTGGGCGTAAAGTTCGCAGGAAAATCATAGCCATGTGGCGCATCGTAAAACAAAAACGAGAAAGTGGGACGATTGGGGTCACGCTTTTGGTGCCAACGGATCCAATCTTGGGTGAGATCTGCGTCTAGCTCGGCGGGAGAGTCGCCCTCAGAGCCGTTACGTAAATCGGACACCTTGGCAAACACGGTTTGGTTGAATTCCGGCTTTTCCAATTGCGCGGCGGTAAATATACCCAATTGATAATCGAGCGCCTGCAGGCGGTCTATCAGTACCGGTGATTGCTGATTGGCAAGAAAACTGTGCCAATAGGTGCCAGGCATGCCATAAAACAGGCCAAAAATGCCGGTACGGGTGGCGTTCCCCGTCGCAAGGTGATGTGAATAGGTACGGCCATTTTGTGCCAGTGCCCAAAGGTGAGGGGTGTTGTCGGCGTTGAAGGTATCCGCGCGCCATGAGTCAACCACCAAAAACATGATGTTCACCGGCTGCTCAACCTCGGTCGTGCTCAGCGGCGAAAGGGGATAGTTCAGGTCGGCTTCGCGATCTACATCCATCGCCTTTTGGCGCGCTAGAGCTTTTTCATCAATCCAGCCGTTTTTGCGCATCATACTGTTGGCGGTGGCTGGATAGAAAAGTGGCAAATAACGTTTCACCGTTGTCACGGGTTGGTACGCATAGGCAGCGGCCCAAATATGAATCCCGTGGGTGGCAAGCAAGGTAAGAAACGTGAGCAGAGCAAATTTTTTGCCGACTTTGTGCTGGGAAGAAAACCGTGTCCGCGACAACGCAGCCAGTAGCCCCCATTGCGCGGCGAGGCAGGCCATCACGCCACCGATGACCATCAGCCAAGTAATGAGCGGGAAGCTGACAATCTGCCCGGCGAGGATCAAATCTAGCACCATGGCATTAATATGGAATCGGTACTGGGCAAACACGATGGTATCGATGAAAAGCGTGATCACACCCACCGAGGCAATCAAGGCGAGCAACGGTTGGCGCACCTTGGTTGGCAGCAATAGCAGTGGCAGTGTTACTAAGCCAACAATGGCGGCAAGTAAGGCCATTTGGCTAAAGGTACTGACCACGATAAAGGTGATGCCAAGTGGCTCAGTGGGAAAGCTAGGTAGAAACGCAAAGTAGCGGCTGGCTATTGCCATCAACACCAGGGCGTTAATGGCGATGAACCAGCTGTGTGTTTGAAGTCGCGATTTAAAAGACATGATTTCTCATCACAGTTAAGTTAATCAATCGGCAACATAATGGACGCGTTGCCGGGTTGTATGACGACATGTGTCATTGAATAAGTGGGGCGCCAAAGTGATGCCATAAGGTGGTAATCCAGACCACACCCGCTAAAAGCAAACTGACAAACACCGCCGCAGAGCCGATGTCCTTTGCTCTGCCGCTGAGCTCATGGCGCTCTTCACCCACTCTGTCGACCACGGCTTCAATGGCGGAGTTAAGCAGCTCGACGATGATGACTAACACAATGACACTGAACATTATCAGAGAATCAGTCAACGGTAATTGCAGCCAAAGTAATACGGCTAACGCCGTTGCCAATAATACAACTTCTTGACGGATCGCCGCTTCATGGTGATATGCCGCTTTTAATCCAGCCCAAGAATAGCCAGTGGCTTTAATGATACGTATCAGCCCTCGCGGCTTTTCTGAGGGGGATGTATTAGCGCCCATAAATACATTCTCGTAACAATTTGATCGATAGGGTGGCATTTTACATTTAACCGAGCCAACTGCATAATCGGCGCGATAACTTAATTGGAATTTGTTATGCCTCTGTTTACTGACGCCCCACGCTCCCTGTGTTTTTTGCGCCTATCTGCGATTGGCGATGTCTGTCACGCGGTCGCGGCGATCCAAGCCGTGCAGCGTCATTGGCCGCAGACGCAGATCACTTGGGTGGTTGGTAAAGTCGAAGCCCAGCTTTTGGCCGGGCTGGAAGGGGTGGAGCTGGTGGTGTTTGATAAAAAAGCAGGCTTGGCAGGCATGCGTCACGTCTGGCGGCAGCTGAAAGGACGCCGGTTTGATGCGTTAGTGCATATGCAACTTGCTTTGCGTGCCAGTTTATTGACTATGGGGATCGGCGCGCGCTATCGCGTAGGGTTTCATCGTCACCGAGCGAAAGAGGGACAGTGGCTGTTTACCAATAAACGGATCCTCGATACCCAATCTTGCCATGTGTTAGATAGCTTTTTCGCCTTCACTCAATATTTGGGCGTGCCGGTTACGCCGCCGCAGTGGAATTTGCCACTTTCTGAGGATGACCACGCGTTTGCTGAAGCGCAACTGGGTGACAAGCCTACTATCGTGATCAGTCCAGCCGCGAGCAAAGATGAGCGCAACTGGCTACCAGAGCGTTATGCTGAATTTGCCGACTACGCGGTCGGTAAAGGTTATCAGGTGGTACTCTGTGGTTCGCCGGCTGCGCGTGAAAAAACGCTGGCTGCGCGTATTATTGCCGCTGCTAACGTGCCACTGGCTAACTTGGTGGGACAAACAAGTCTCAAGCAATTGGCCGCGGTGCTCGCACGCGCCGATGCGGTGCTTGCCCCCGACTCTGGCCCCGCGCACATGGCGACCACCCAAGGCACGTCTGTCTTAGGCCTTTATGGCCATAGCAACCCGAAGCGAACCGGCCCTTATAACAATCTCGCGGATGTGGTCAGTGTTTATGAAACCTTTGCTGAACAGCAACATGGAAAGCCCGTTGAGCAATTGGCATGGAGCACGCGGGTGAAAGGCGATCACGTGATGGCCTCCATTGGCACTCAGCAGGTGATCGACGCCTTTGAAACCATGATGGCGAAGCAATAAAAAAGGCCCCGTGGGGCCTTTGTGGTAGCGATGCTAGTACTAGCTGGCGAGTTGGCGCAGCACATAATGGAGAATGCCGCCGTGGCGGTAGTAATCCCACTCGACCGCGGTGTCGATGCGGACGTTGACGTCAAACTCAATGGTTTTATCATCCCGAACCGCACGTACCTTGAGGGTAGAGGGTTCGCCGCTGATCTCCTCAAAATCGAACGTTTCCGTGCCATCCAACTCGAGTGACTCGACGGAATCGCCGTCTTTAAATTGCAACGGCAACACACCAAAGCCCACTAAGTTAGAGCGGTGAATACGTTCAAAGCTTTCAGCAATGACTGCTTTAATCCCCAGCAGGTTAGTGCCTTTGGCTGCCCAGTCACGGCTCGACCCTGTCCCGTACTCTTTGCCGGCCAAGACCACCAATGGGGTGCCATCTTGTTGATAGCGTTGGGCCGCCTCATAGATGCTCATTTGCTCATTGGTGGGTAGATAGGTGGTCATGCCGCCCTCGGTGCCCGGTGCCATATGGTTTTTTAAACGCACGTTGGCAAAGGTGCCGCGCACCATGACTTCGTGGTTACCACGGCGGGAGCCATAGCTGTTGAAATCTTTCGGCTCAACCCCTTTGGATTTCAAATACTCGCCCGCTGGACTATCCGGTTTAATCGCCCCTGCAGGTGATATATGGTCAGTCGTAATAGAGTCGCCCACTTTCACCACACAGCGTGCGCCCTTGATGGGTTTCATCTCGGGGAGCGCCATGGTCATGCCATCAAAGTACGTTGGTTTTTTAACGTAGGTGGAGTCAGGCCATGAGTAAATCTCATCTTCAGGGACTGGCAGTTTCCGCCAAGCGTCTGTACCGGCAAATACATCCGAATATTTGTCTTGGTACAGCCCCTCCGTCATCGCTGATTGGATGGTTTGCGCGACTTCCTGTGGCGTTGGCCAGATGTCTCTGAGGTAGACCGGCTTGCCGCTTTCATCTTGTCCTAATGGCTCCTTAAGGACATCCACATTCATATTACCTGCCAGTGCGTAGGCCACGACAAGTGGTGGTGAGGCTAAATAGTTGGCTTTCACATCTTGGTGAATACGGCCTTCAAAGTTACGGTTACCGGACAGTACGCTAGTCACCAATAAGTCGCCGGCGCGAATGGCTTCAGTGATAGGCTCTGGTAATGGCCCTGAGTTACCAATACAGGTAGTGCAGCCAAAGCCGACGATGTTAAAGCCAAGCTCAGCCAGAGGCTCGAGTAACCCCACATTCTCTAAATAGGCAGGGACAACTTGTGATCCTGGCGCAAGCGAGGTTTTCACCCACGGTTTTGTTTTTAAGCCAAGCTCGCGTGCTTTTTTTGCCACCAGCCCAGCGGCAACAAGTACGGCCGGGTTTGAGGTGTTGGTGCAGGAAGTGATTGCCGCGATGACGACGGCGCCGTTTTCAAGCGTAAACGTCTCTCCCTTATACTTAACTTGAGTATCACCTTGTTCGCGCACACTGGGATTATCGACCGCAGTTTGTCCACCTTCACTGGCAAAACTGGCGATCAAGTTATTTGCTGCCGCTTGTTCTTTTTCCAACAGCTGATCGAATTGGGTTTTGGCATCGGTTAATGCAATTCTATCCTGTGGACGTTTGGGACCCGCCAGGCTTGGTACCACATCACCCAGATCGAGATGGAGCGTGTCACTATAATCAGCAACGGGTGCATCGTCATCACGCCACAAGCCTTGTGCTTTAGCGTAGGTTTCGACCAGCGTGATTTGCTCATCGGTGCGTCCTGTCAGGCGCATGTAGCTAAGCGTTTCTTCATCAATCGGGAAGATGCCACAGGTTGCACCATACTCTGGCGCCATATTGGCAATGGTTGCGCGGTCAGCCAGCGGCAATTTAGCGAGGCCCGGGCCATAAAACTCAACAAATTTACCCACCACGCCGCGCTCACGTAGCATTTGGGTGACGGTAAGTACGAGATCTGTTGCCGTGGCAGACGCAGGCAGCTCACCTTTGAGCTCAAAACCGACCACTTCAGGAATTAGCATGGTAATAGGCTGGCCGAGCATCGCCGCTTCCGCTTCGATACCGCCTACCCCCCAACCCAGCACACCCAAGCCGTTAATCATGGTGGTGTGCGAGTCAGTGCCCACGAGCGTGTCTGGCATGGCTAACTTGTTGTCGCCGTGCTCTTCCACCAATACACCGGGTGCTAAAAACTCGAGGTTCACTTGGTGTACGATCCCAGTGCCAGGTGGTACGACGCGGAAATTGGAGAAGGCTTGTTGACCCCAGCGCAAAAATTGGTAGCGCTCGCTGTTGCGCTCGAACTCAATCTCAGTGTTTTTCTGCAAGGAATCAGGGTTGCCATAATCATCGACCATCACTGAGTGGTCAATGACAAGATCAACCGCACCAAGCGGGTTGATTTTAGCTGGGTCACCTTTAAGCTCTCGCATCGCGGCACGCATGGCTGCTAGATCCACCACGGCAGGTACGCCGGTGAAGTCTTGAAGTACGACGCGAGCGGGGGTGAAGTTCACCTGATCTTGTCCTGCTTTATCAGCTTGCCACTGGCAAAGTGTGCGAATGTCATCGGCAGAAACATTCTTACCATCTTCTTTGCGTAGTAAGTTCTCTAGCAGGACTTTTAGGCAGTAAGGTAATCGATGAATGTTGAACGTCTCAGACAGTGCGTCCAATCGGTAGTAGTCGTAGGTTTCACCATTGACGTGTAGGGTTCGTCGGGTATTGAAACTATCTGGATGTTGAGATGGGTTGCTCACGGATGCCTCCCCTTGTCCGTTATTGTGAATAAGAGAGGCGACCTTACCTCGAAGGCCGTCGCCTCGCTCGGGGGATTGCTTGATTTTACCGCACTATTGTAAATGGGGTTTTGATGAAGTTAAAGCATCGTTATCACGGTATTTCCAATCACTTCCATCGGCTGTACCTTACTGCGTCAGGGTAGGGACTGTCTTCCTCTCGGTGATGGTGTTGATTGCCCGACATGATGGACAAGCCCTCGCGGACGTCCTTCACGGTCAAAAAAGACATTGGGGCGATGTTTGCCTAGTAGTCGTGCCCACAAGCCCTTTACGGCAGTGATAACCATCAGGCGCAATGGAAATCGTGCGTGAACCTTGTTTACTGTAGGCGTTGAGCGAGCATCTTGGCCTTGCACATACCAGCGAACCGGGCCGATCTCTTCTTCATTATCTCCTTCAATGTGATAGCAAGCACTCACCACGCCAACAAAAGGAATATCGGCATTAATCGTATTGGCGATAGGCGTTTGGCAACAACGAGTATACCAGCGGTATAGGCCTCGCTCGCCCAACCTTAAACAGGTTAATTGATCTCGGCCGCGATAAATACGGAGCTGCGCTGGCGTAATTTGTAGCACTTCTGTGCCGCCGCCTGGCTCGAGTTCAGTGTGGTAGCCCAGTGTTTGCGCATAGGTCTGACAATCACTGCAAAAGCACACACAGCGTTGGCTTTGTTGTGCGTCAATGATCTCTCCTGTCATCTGCCCACATGAACACTGAATGGCAAGACGAGCCATATTATTTCCCCCAAGCTGCAGAGCGTGTCTTAACAGTATAGCGCGAATTGTGAGTTCAGACGGTTGCGATAAACGGATAGACACAGCCACAAAAGGGCGGAACCTTATCTATAACATCCTGTTTTATCACTCATGGCAACTTTTCGTGACAGAAAAGTGGCGAGGTGGTGATTTAATATGTTGCTAATAGTTTTCATGTTGGTGATTAATGCTGATGTTTAATATTTGTTAACTTTCGGGTTGGAGGTTTTCAATAGCTTAAGGGTTATCAATAGCGGATAATTCTGATTGATGTTTTTATGGTCGACAAATCTAGGGTTGAAACTGGAAATAACAGGGGATTTAGTTAAACATAACATGTAACGCATTTGTTAATCTTGTATCTGGCAACGGCCCTAGCATCAATGCGTGCGTCGGTACAGATAAAAGGAGAAAGCCATGAATACGTCTTCACTACTCATGCAGCTCAATCAACTGGACGATAATCACATCAAGCAGCTTCAACCCTCGTTTGGTAATCTTCCAGGCACTTCACATGCTGATGGTGGCTATCGACTTCGCCGTTACTCGGTGGTTCATGTTTTCAATGGGGGCGTCGAAAAACTACCACCGCGACCGTTTATGCAAACCTCGGACATTAACGAGTTCCAAGGTGACGTAGCGAGAACATTTGAAGATATTGAATCAGAAACCGTGCAAAAGCCCGGCTTTCATGCCATGTGTCGCACGTTCCGCGATGTGTATCAATTAAGTGACGATAACGATATTGAAATCCACCAAATTCGTATTCAGGCGGATAATCAGTCGGTGCAAGTCGCCCCAGAAGGCGTTCACCAAGACGGCTTTGATCATATCGCCATTGTCAGTATTGGCCGCGATAATATTGAGGGCGGTGACTTTCAGGTATTTAGTCATAAAACCAGCGCACCGCTGTTTAGCCTGCCGCTGGAACCGGGACAAATGGCGGCACTTGATGACCGTACACTATGGCATTACGCTGAGCCGATTACGCCCGTGGATAACCAGAAACCGGGCACGATGGATGTATTTGTACTCACAGCAACAAGGAAGTAACGATGACACCGGCAGGTTTTTCACCCCATGCTGTTCGGGGCCACTTTCCCGCACTCGCGCAAATCATTGAAGGCAAACCCGTCGCATTTTTCGATGGGCCTGGGGGCGCGCAAGTGCCCCGCGCGGTGCTTGACGCTATGGTGGATTATTTAGGGCACTACAATGCCAATCTGGGCGGCCAGTTTTTCTCTGGTCGTTATACCACCGAGCTTATGCAGCGCGCACGTGATGTGGCAGCCACCTTTGTGAATGCCGCATCGTCAGAAAGCATGGTATTCGGTCCGAATATGACCACCTTGACCTTCTCTTTGAGTCGGGCGATCAGTCGCGACTGGCAGGCGGGAGATGAAGTGATTGTTTCGGCACTCGATCACTATTCAAATGTATCTAGCTGGCAACAAGCGGCGCACGACAAAGGCGCGATCGTGAAACAGGTACGTGTTGATGAGTCGACGTATTCTATCGATATGACCCACCTTGCCAGCCTAGTAACCGACAAAACTAAGTTGATTGCGGTGACACTCGCCTCTAACACCACAGGCAGTCTGGTGGATGTGGAAAAAGTGGTAGAGATGGCGAAACAAGTGGGCGCCAAAGTGTATGTGGATGCGGTGCATTATGCGCCCCATCACTTAGTGGATGTGCAAGCACTCGGGTGCGATTTCCTTGCCTGTTCGGCGTATAAGTTTTTTGGACCCCATGTTGGTTTTGTCTATGTCGCGCCTGAGTGGGTACAGACGTTAAAACCGTATAAAGTGGAACCTGCGACTAATCAAGGCCCCGGCCGATTTGAAACAGGCACCCAAAGCTTTGAGGCCATCGCGGGGTTTATCGCGGCGGTTGACTATCTCGCACAATGGGGTGATCCCACGTCGTCACTACGAGAAAGGCTAGCGGCAAGCTATGCGCAGTATCAAGCGCATGAGCAAGCACTGTCAGCACATTTTATCCAGTTGATGCGCGCTTATCCCAAAGTACGTATTTATGGTATTACCGACGATAATCAGCTCGATAAACGCACTCCAACGTTTGCGATCCGCATAGAGGGAGCAGAACCTGCTGAGGTTGCTCAAGCACTTGGCGAGCAAAATTTGTGTGTCTGGAATGGACACTTCTACGCCCAAGGCTTGTGTGAGCAGCTTGATATCTTAGATAAAGGCGGTGTGATCCGCATCGGTATGATGCATTACAACACAATTGATGAAATTGACCGGCTTCACCAAGCCTTATTGCCATTTATTAGCGATTAAACGTCTCTTCTATTCTGAGCGGCCATCCTGGCCGCTTTTTTATATTGGTTGGTTAGTGTCAGCGACCTTTATTTCGTTGTAAGAAAAATGTGAAACGTTAGCTGGCGCATAGGCGAAAACGAAACAGAGCGTTAAGATAACCGTCGTTTAACTGCCCAAGAAACCATTCAAAAAGAAAACAAGGCGAGAGAGATGACTGAAGAACAATACGCCTTTTGGCACCAGTACCTGGCGACCCTGCCAACTCACCAGCGGCCAAGTGACGATATGGTGGTAGTCGATACGTTAAGCCACCATACCGTCAGAGCCAATGAAGTCGCGACCTTGGTGAGTTTGAATAAAAAGAAAGCGCACTGCCGGTTGCGTAGTTCTTTGGAAGAGAAAAATGCGGTGATCCCGCAAAAAGGACATTATAAGATTGTCCTTAATGGTCACCAGCGACCCGTTTGCATCGTCAAAACCACACAGGTGAGCTATTGCCCGTTTAACCAAGTCAGCGCTGAATTTGCCGCACGAGAAGGCGAGGGAGATGGTTCGTACCAATGTTGGCACGAAGCGCATTGGGGTTACTTCTCCCAGTACGCTAAAACACACGGCCTGCATTTTGATGAGCAATCGGATGTGGTGCTTGAAGAGTTTGAAAAGGTCTACCCGCTCTAAATATAAAAGCCGCGCCCAGCGGCTTTTTCGATGACGGCCATCAGAGCTATAGGTCTACTCACCGATATCCAAATTAATCTCATCGGCCCATGGCATGTCTGGCAGGGTGTCTAAGTTGGCTTCATAGCGAGACAGGGTAAATTGCCCGTTGTGATGGCTAACATCATAGATCTCAACCATTAACGCACAGGCAATGTACTCGATAGCTTCGTCGCGTGAATAGCCGGTCATACGCAGGCGCATCAAGGTTTCTGCTACCTTTTTAGGGTCTTGGTCGGCGATCTGGTTCTCAACCACTTCAATCAAGTTAGCGATACTGGTACTGGTTTCATCTTGCATATTATTACTCATTGATTGTGACGCGGGCACCATATTAGGCCATAGCAGATGTTCAAGCACGGGGTTTTTCAATCCGTCGCATCAGCGCGTTTCATTTATCAGGCGTAATATGTTAATGATAACCATTATCGTAACGTGAAAGGAAGGTATCAAAATGACAAAAACACGTATTGAAAAAGACAGTATGGGCGATGTCGAGGTGCCTGAGCAGGCGCTGTATCAGGCTCAAACACAGCGTGCGGTGAATAATTTTGCAATCAGTGATCAGACGATGCCAGCGGACTTTATTCGTGCGCTGGCGATGGTGAAGCATGGGGCGGCACAGGCAAATGAGTCGCTAGGGTTGTTAGAGAGTAAGATTGCCGGTGCCATATGTGAGAGCGCAAAAGAAATCATGGCGGGGAATCACATTGAACAGTTTCCTGTTGATGTTTTTCAAACGGGCTCTGGTACCAGTTCTAATATGAACATGAACGAGGTGCTGGCTACCTTGGCCTCAGAGAAATCCGGTGAGACGGTCAGTCCTAACGATCATGTCAATATGAGCCAAAGCAGCAATGACGCGGTACCAACGGCCATTCAGATCAGTACCACATTAGGCTGTGAGCAAAAGCTGCTACCTGCACTCGCGCATCTGCGTGATGCGTTACAGGAAAAGAAACAGTCAGTTGGCCACATCGTGAAAACGGGTCGTACCCATTTGATGGATGCCATGCCTGTTACTATCGGCCAAGAGCTAGAGGCTTGGTCTCAGCAGATCGAGCACGCGATGGTACAAATTACCCAAAGCCTGTCATCGGTACGCGCACTGGCTCAGGGTGGCACCGCGGTGGGAACCGGGATCAATGCTCATCCATTGTTTGCCGAGCGTTTTGCCGAAGCGGTAGCCGCGCTTAGCAAGACGGGTTTTACTGCCAGTGAGAACCCATTCTTTGCCATTGGTAGCCAAGATGCGTTGGTTGCGCTTCACGGCCAGCTAAAAACGACCGCCGTGGCAACCATGAAGCTAAGTAATGACTTGCGCTGGATGAACTCCGGTCCACTCGCAGGGCTCGGTGAGATCGAGCTGGAAGGGTTGCAGCCCGGCTCGTCAATTATGCCAGGCAAGGTCAACCCAGTGATCCCTGAGTCGGCGGCGATGGTATCAGCTCAGGTGATGGGCAATGACACCACAGTGACGGTGGCAGGTCAGTCAGGGAATTTTGAGCTTAACGTGATGTTACCAGTGATTGCCGCGAACGTGTTGCAAAGCATCAACTTGCTCGCTGGCGCAAGCCGACTGCTTGCTGATAAAGCGATTCGCAGCTTTAACGTGAGAGAAGATAACCTACAAGCCGCGCTGTCTCGTAACCCTATCTTAGTGACCGCACTTAACCCCGTTGTGGGATACCTGAAAGCGGCAGAGATTGCCAAGAAAGCATACCAACAAGGCCGCCCCATTCTCGATGTCGCCGAAGAAGAGACCGAGCTGGGTCGAGAGAAGCTCTCGCAGCTGCTTGATCCAACCAAGTTGACAAAGGGCGGCATTGCGGAATAGCGCGGCTCACTCCGCCGTGTTGGGCGCTACCACCACACGATTGCGTCCCAAGCTTTTGGCGGTATATAGGTGATCATCGGCACGGTCAAATACTTGCTCAGGGTGGCTATCGCTTGGGCGGCTTTCGGATAAGCCACAGCTGACCGTGTAGGTGAGCGATTGATTGTCAAACTGTGAGGTATTCGCCGCAATACGTTGGCGAATACGCTCGGCCACATAGTAGGCATCGTGACTGTCAGTATTGCGAAAGATAATCACAAACTCTTCCCCACCATATCGAGCCACCAAATCGGTTTGGCGAACGGCGCGTGTGATCTCAGCAGCAACATCTTGCAAGACGCGATCGCCGGCGGAGTGGCCATATGTGTCGTTAAATTGTTTGAAGTTATCGACATCAATGACTGCGACCGTATAGGTGTACTGCGTTCGCCGAGCGCGTTCGTATTCAATCGCTAATTCAGGCAATAGGCCGTAGCGATTAACGGTGCCCGTCAGTGGATCTAAGCTGGCTTTTCGTTGCCAGCTGTCTCGTGCTGCCACGGCATTTTTATACTCCATCACTTGGATGGAAATACTGATGCTGGCCAGTACGGTGGTAAAGATAAAAATAAGCAGTGCTAACACGCCGTCATAGAGGTTAGGGATCGCGAATGCGCCCATATCGAATGGTACCATTAAGATAGACACGATGATTAAGCCACAAAGACCAATCAGAAGCGTACGCCAATGGCCGGAGAACGCGATATAAATCAGCAACGCAAGCTCGATGTAGATTGCGCCTGGAAACACAGAAAAACTGATGAGTGTGAGTGCCATAATGGCAGTGACGTAGCCCACGTTTTGCCAACTGAGTTTTGACCAGTCGATCCCCAGCCTTTGCCAAGCGGTGTACAAGCTGACCCAAAGCAGTGTTGATGTGGTGTAAGTCATCATAAATTCAATGGTCAAGAATTGTAGTCGTCCGTGAACTAACTGATCATCGATATAAAGCGGGATCGCGACAATGGCCATCATTACTATTGCGGGGAATAGGCATCCAACGAGCACAAACCGAAAAAGGGCCCGCACTGTATCCAGGCAATGTGGATAATACTTTTGCCATAGCCATGCGGAGAGCGCCGAGGCGAGCGTTAAAAATGTACCAAAAAAAATGCCTGTCGCGAGATGGAGCGACTCGATGCGGGCGATGGCGGCTAGACCGTGGCCAAGAGAGCCGGCAAGGATAAGCGGGAGTATCATCCCCATTCCTAGATGCCGGAATAATACCACCGCAAGGCCACTGGAGATATTGAGCAAGGTGACCGTGTGGACATCGAGTATCGCGGATAAATAGCGCATATCCAGCCAGACGATTGCCCCGTAAATGAAGCTCCACAACAAAATGTGGCGAGCGGAAGGTAGAGAGAGCCCCAGTAGCATGTCACCTCTGCGTCGTGCGATGCAATAGGATATAAACGTGATTGATAGCGGCAGTACGGTTAATGAATAGTATAGCAGAGCCGAGGTAGAGCTCTGCGTTTTCAGCGGGACAGGTACTTTTTAATCGAGCTTTTTCAACGCGACGGCATTCATACAAAAGCGTAAACCAGATGGTGGGGGACCATCAGGAAATACATGGCCAAGATGCGCGTCACAGGTCGCACAGGTGGTTTCAATCCGTGTCATCCCGTGACTGCTATCTTTGTGATAAGCGATAGCATTATCTTGCGCCGGTTGCGTAAACGAGGGCCAGCCTGTACCTGAATCAAACTTTTCATGCGCATCAAACAGCAAGGTGCCGCAGCATGTGCACCCATAACGCCCTGGCTCAAAGAGCGTACACATGCCTGAGCTGAACGCGCGCTCTGTGCCTTTTTGCCGGGTAACACGAAAGGCTTCTTCACTGAGTTGTGTTTGCCACTCTTGGTCTGTTTTCTCAACCCGCGACGGCGGCGCGAGATTACCGCTTTCACTTCGAGCGACGATGTCTTGCCATGTCAGCATGATGTCGTTCCTCTTATTGAACGGGCGGCTGCCCGTGCTACAAAACGCGTAGTGTTATGAATCTTATTGCTCGATGCAAGTAGTACGGTTTGTTTCTCGTGACTCGATCATGTTGATAGCGTACCAATTCCCCACTTTAACTCATCATCTTGGTCGTCTTTGACTTGGTCTCGATAACCCTCCAAGTGTTGTTCAATCAAATCGTCAGACTGTGAGAAAAAAGCAATATGAAAGATAGCATCACCTTCATTGACCACGGGCAGTGTTTGCTGCCCGATGAGGATACCGCTCTGAGGCGCGATCACTTCTACCTCTTGGCTGCCTGCTGGATCAGAAATGATACCGATTACTTGTTGCTTGGAGACCATTTCACCCAGTGCAATGTGGCTGCGGAATATGCCATCGGCGTCGGCGCGCACCCATCGGGTTGCTCTGGCTGTGACGGGTTTGTAAGGTAATTTACGCCGCGACTGACGCAGCATACCCAAGTGGCGCATTACGCGTATCACTCCCCTGACCCCTGCGTTAATTGCGTAAGGCTCAAAGCGTAGGGCTTCACCGGCCTCATAGGTGATCACCGGAATGCCAATTGCCTCTGCCTCTGCGCGTAAGGAGCCGCCCCTTAAGGCGGCGTCGACAACCACAGGGGCGGAAAATGCGGTCGCCATCGCCCCCGCTTCTGGGTTATCTAAATTGGCGCGGATTTGTGGCAGATTGGTGCGGTGGATAGCGGCGGTATGCAAATCGATCACATGGGTGCATTGGCTAATCACTTCATTAAACAGCTGATACGCCATGCGCCCGGCAATTGAGCCACGTTCAGAGCCCGGAAAGGAGCGATTCAAATCACGCCTATCCGGCAGATAGCGAGACTTGTGAATAAAGCCAAATACATTAACAACGGGAATGGCAACGATTGTTCCGCGTAGTTTTTGGGTGTCGGTTCTCGCCATAATTTGGCGAACAATCTCGATACCATTGAGCTCATCGCCATGAATGGCCGCACAGATTAACAGTGTAGGGCCCGATAGTTTGCCGTTAAGAACCTCTATACTCACGTTGAGTGGGGCGTGGGTATAAAGCTTGGCGATTTCCAGCTCTAAGCTAAGGCGATCACCTGGGTTAACGGTCTCACCCCCGATATCGATAGCATTGTTTCTTTTAGCCCTTACCACGAGTTCGCGTCCTCTTGGCATTAGCAGTCTTTTCGATGTATTCCACCACCATACCCGCGACGTCTTTCCCGGTGGCTTTTTCTATGCCCTCTAACCCCGGTGAGGAGTTGACTTCCATCACCAAAGGGCCGCGCTCGGAGCGCAGTAAATCGACCCCAGCGACATTGAGTCCCATGGCTTTAGCCGCAGCAATTGCGGTTCGACGCTCTGCCGGTGTGATCCGTACCAAGGTTGCGGAACCACCTCGGTGTAAATTGGAGCGAAACTCCCCTGGCTGGGCTTGACGTTTCATCGCGGCGATGACTTTGTCACCAATCACAAAACAGCGAATATCGGCGCCGCTGGACTCTTTAATATACTCTTGCACCAAAATGTCTGCTTTTAGGCCCATAAAGGCTTCTATCACACTTTCAGCCGCTTTTTTGGTTTCGGCGAGGACGACACCAATGCCTTGAGTGCCTTCCAGCAGTTTGACGACCACAGGGGCACTGCCGACCATCTCCAATAGGTCTCCAACATCCCCAGGCTTGCTAGCAAACCCAGTATGTGGCATGCCTATGCCTTTGCGCGACAGCAATTGCATCGAGCGCAGCTTATCTCTAGAGCGGGTGATAGCCACGGACTCATTAACGGGAAAAACCCCCATCATTTCAAACTGGCGCAGTACGGCACAGCCATAAAAGGTCACCGATGAGCCGATACGAGGGATGATGGCTTCAAACCCTTCTAGCTCTTCGCCAGCAAGATGAATTGACGGTTGTGTGGAGTTGATGCTCATGTAACAGCGCAGCGCGTCAATGATTTTATACTCATGACCACGCTGTTCGCACGCTTCAATCAGACGTCGAGTGGAATAGAGGTTTTTATTCCGGGAAAGGATACCGATTTTCATTGTGGTTAGGACTCCTATTTGCCGAGCAGGAATGAATGCATAGGATCGACAATGACGTTGCCTGTCATCGCGGTACGACCTAACAGCATACGAAAGCGCATGTTATCGCGTGCGGTGAGTGTCATCTCTATGGGATAACACAGTTCACCGGCTTTGAGTGTGGTCTGAATCACATAGCGAAGTTGCTCGTGCCCGCCAGAGTCGCGCACGACACGGCGCGCAAGCACGGGCGCTTCCGCTTGAATAACATGTTCGTCATCACCTTGGTGAGGGTGGATCCAAAAACGAACCCAAGCAGCGCCTCCTTTTTCAAACTCTTCAATTTTGAAGGTATGCAAGCATGAAGTACGCGCGCCCGTGTCAATTTTGGCTTTTATACGCGCAATATCTAGGTCTGGGAGGCTAATCCATTCGCGCCAACCCACACACACTTTTTCCGTTGATTGAACCGGCATTGTTATCATTACTCGTTATTGCTCTGCCTTGCTTTTACCATAGAAGTGATAGCGGTTATTCGTGGTAAGAATCTGAAAAATCAGCGATGATATGTGATAACCATCGCACACTGGAAGCGGCACTATCATGGCATATGGGAGACTGGTTGAGAGGGACGCCCTACCGGGGCGGGTCGCTGGGTTTCTGTGCACATGATGACCGTTGAGAAGGAAATACCATGCAAACGAGTGATAGACAAGAAGTGATTGATGATTTGCTATCAAAAGTCGATCAAGGTGCGCCCGAAACGATACAAGAGATAGAGCAAGCACACGGTGTTGATAGCCTTGCTTTGTTATTAGAAGCCTTACCTGTTAGCGATCGTGTGGGCTTTTGGGAGCAACTCTCTCCTTCAATACAGCTTCCTGTGTTGGCGGAGATGCGCGATGACGCAGGCGAAGCGGTTATCCGTGCCGTTGATGAGGCACAGCTACATACACTGTTCGCTGATCTCGACGCGGACACCTTGTTGGAACTGCAAGATGTGTTGACCGAACCGCTGTTAGAGGAAGCGCTCGGTCGGATGGACTCGGAGCAAAAGCAACGCTACGCCTCTGCGCAACAATATGCGGATACTCAAGTGGGCCACTGGTGTGATCATCAACCTTTGGTGGTGCCGGCTAAAACCAAGGTAAATGTGGTACTCCGTCTACTTCGACGGGTGATGCCAAAATATTGCGATCATGTCTTCGTGGTCGATAGTCGAGGCATTTGGGTGGGTGCGGTGCCTATTCATAAGTTGTTCGGCGCGGACGGTATTCTCAAAATCAGTGAGCTGGTACGCGAGCAATTTCCCAGCTTAAATGCGCGTGATGATATCTATACCAGTGCCGACAAAGTCGCGAGCAGTGAAGAAATCGCGCTACCCGTATTGGATGATGGTGGCATGTTAATTGGCCGGCTTGACCTTGGTACTGCCTATGAGATGCAAGCGGAACGGGCAGAAGCGCAAATCATGGCCACGGCGGGTTTGGATGAAGATGAAGATTTATTCTCCCCGGTGATGAAAAGTGCGCGTAATCGCGCGTTATGGCTTGGGATTAACCTGATGACGGCTTTTCTGGCCTCTTGGTTTATTGGTTTGTTTGAAGCGACATTGCAACAAGTGGTCGCGCTTGCCGTATTGATGCCCGTGGTCGCCTCAATGGGTGGGATTGCCGGTAGTCAAACGCTGACGCTGATCGTGCGAGGCCTCGCGTTAGGACAAATATCTAAGGCTAACTTAAAGCCCCTTTTGAGTAAGGAATTTAAAGTGGGGCTACTCAATGGCGTGCTTTGGGCGCTTGTGATTGGTGCTATTGCGGGTTATTGGTTTGAAAGCTGGGGACTCGGTGCGGTGATTGGCGCCGCGATTGTCGCCAATATTATCAGTGCTGCACTGGCGGGGATTTTTGTACCTGTGTTATTAGGGAAGCTGAAGATTGATCCGGCTCTGTCAGGCTCAGTGATTTTAACCACGGTGACTGACATCGTCGGTTTTGTCGCTTTCTTAGGCTTAGGAACGTTGTTTTTACTGTAAGTGATTCTTAGGCGTGATGTGTTGTTACTTAGTGGATAGCGCTCGTGATAGCCACGAGCGCTTTTTTATATCAAGCCGGTGTTGAAGGTGTGGCCGTTTCTGCCTCTGACCGCTCGGTTTGTTCGCTCAGTTTACCGTCTGCTGCGGGGAGCAGCTTTTCGCAATAAAGCGTCATCACATCCTCGCGAATGAGCTGCTCTAATTCGGCCGCACGCTCGGTAGGACAAAACAATCGCACATGCACCAGTTGCTCTCCTGTCTCTGTGTGCGAGAGGTAAAGATGAGGCTCTGGGCCAGGAAGATCGACACCAGCATGGCGCTCAATCACATGGTTATAACGTCGAGCAATATCCATAAAGTCTTCGCTGTGATCATCAATACGCGCCAGTAGTGCGGGAATATGGGGGTATAAATTTATATCGCCACGGATCACCAGGTGAAAATGGTGATAAACATAGCGCTTCATAAAGTTCAGGTTTTTCACAGTGGTAGAGAAAAACAAGCTGTTCGGTAATGTCGCGGTTTTTCCGGTGTAGCAATAGTGCCCATGATGGGTATCAATTTCTTGAATTTTGGTCGCCATCAAATTGTGCTCGATCACTTCGCCACGAGAGTTACCTACCTCAATCCAATCCCCGATACGAAACGATCGTGAACTGGCGCGCTGAATAGAACCGGTAAAGCACAGGATAATTTCTTTGGAAGCCACTACCACCGCGACCGCAATGGCTGTGAGCGAGAGGGCAAACTCACTAATTTCTGTGTTCCAAAACAAGAACAAAAACAGTAAAAGCAGACTAAATGCACCATTTTTAGTGCGAGATATCCACTTACGTTGATCTTCGCTGAGAAAGTTACTATCACCGCGAATATGACGCAAAATCAGGCGACGGATCACGCTAACAAAGACGATAACACCAATGGTGGTCAATAGTTTGTTTTCGACCAACAGTTGGGCGATGTTTTTCAACTCAGATAACAAAATCGCTCCCGTAATGCTTCTGGCAAGTTTTGGCGCTATTCTGCCCCTTTGTTAGGCAAAATAAAACGTAAACTTGCGACTATCACGCATAAGGTGCGCGTTAGGCATGAGTTAGTCTGTCATCAGTTTGCTTTGTTGGATCATGGCATCAATCACAGAAGCGCTTAGCTCTTGGCTGCTCAGGCCACTCATATCAATTTCGTATGCACTAGCCATGTCTGCCACACTGAGGTTTTCAAACACCACGTGCTGGTCGATTTGATTATCGCCCGCCGAGGCGATGTACAAGGTGGCTTCACCTTGGTCGTTGTCCTCAAGAGTTAGGTAGTCTTCTAGATTCGCACCGTCTTGGTCTTCATCAATCAGAAGCTCGGAGAGATCCAGTATGTCCTTTTGCACATCAAAGTCAGTAATACGATCAACCGCCTCAGCGCCGATAGACCCTTGATCACCGCTCAAAAAGGCGAAAGTGTCCGACCCAAGCCCCCCTGTCAACGTGTCGTCACCTTGGCCGCCAATCAGCAAATCATCGCCAAGGCCGCCATCAAGCGTATCATCGCCGTGGTTCCCGAGTAAGCTATCATCTCCTTCGTTACCGATCAGGGTGTCGTCACCTGTACCGGCCGCGAGAATTTCACTTTGATAGTTACCTTCTAGCGTTTGGTCATCAATGGCAATAATATCAACCAGTGCACTGTCCATATAACTGCCGTTAGAGGTAGTGTACTCAAATTGATGCTCAGGCTCTGGTAACACCG
Source organism: Salinivibrio sp. ML198 (assembly GCF_001996015.1). Taxonomy (NCBI): domain Bacteria; kingdom Pseudomonadati; phylum Pseudomonadota; class Gammaproteobacteria; order Vibrionales; family Vibrionaceae; genus Salinivibrio; species Salinivibrio sp. ML198. The sequence continues at coordinate 3,628 of NZ_MUEZ01000024.1, read as the reverse complement.
CATTCGAGCTATCCAAAGTCAGGTAAATCTCGTAGCTTTCGGTGTCATTAGATCCATTGTTGGAAACGATCTCAAAGTAGTAAGTGCCCTGCTGACCGGCCGTAAAGCTATTGCTGCCAGAGTCGGGATTGAGGGTGTCCAAAAGCTGTTGGTTTTGGTCATAGACTCTCACGCTTAGATCATTGAACCAATGGTCATCATCAAAGAGTAAGGTTTCGTTCTGGTAAAGATCCATTTTCGTCATATCACTATCAATGCCGTTCTGGACCGTCCCCGTCAGGGCAGCATTGGCACCATAGTTACCAGCATCAATGTGTGTCCACACCTCCTGTGTCATGGTGCCGAATTTACCGCGGTCTAGGCTCTGTGCCTGAGCAAAGGAACTGGCGAAATCGCCCAGTTCGGATTCAGCAATAAACTCGGAATCGTTACCGATGGGATCAAGGAAGCTTTGCGTATTCATCGCACTATCGGGCGTGAAAGTGACGTCATCTGTGCCCGTTACCGACCCTTGTATTGCATTACTGGTGGCCGTGATCGTACTGTCCATCGAAGGAATATCGTTATGGGTTAAGGCCAAACCGGGAATGACGATCGGACTACCATCATGAATATTGGTGATTACAATATCGTGATTGGCATCTAGCCGTGCCTCGTAGTAGAGGTTAATGGCGACATTGACCTCACTGGTATCGCCATCGTTGTCGGTAAGCGTCAGCGCAATTTGCTCTTGCTCGTTGAGAATATTTCTGTCGACCGCAACGCGGTAGTCGTATTCGCCGGTATCAAAATTGATGGTGAGGATACCGCCTTTTGCGGTTTCAAAGGTCTGCTGCGCGCTGTCAGTCGCCGGGTCATAGTTGTATGTTTGTCCATCCAAGGTGAGTGTAGAAATATAGCCATCGTCGGCGCCGAACAAAGAGACAGTATTGCCGTCATCATCCGTCAGCACGAGACCGCCTGACACTTGTCCACTCTCAATGGTTTGTAGCAGTGAGTAGGCGAGCTCATTTTCATCGGTGACCAGCAACACATTGTCACTGGTATTGCCTGAACTGCTTGCCGCAATCGGTGTCAGTGGCGATGTCGTAATGCCATCCCCGACCCCGACACTGAAGGACTCGTCAATACCTTGCGTACTGACATAAGTTTGCCATGCGCTTTGCAGGCTGGTGTTACTTTCAAAGTCATCATTGGGCATCCCGTCCGAGATAAAATACGAGATAGTCTTATCTGCGCTGATCCCTGATGTATCAATATTATTGATGATCTCATTGAGCGCGTTATCGTACCGGGTCGCGCCACCTGCGTATAAGCCCTCAATGGCATCCAACGCGCTGGCGGCGTCATTAAGAAGCCAGCCTGATGAACTCGCCGTATCCGAGAACGACACAATTTGGATATTAAGATCCCCGAGTCTGTCGTATTCCTCAATCATCGATTTTAGCGCGGCTTTAGTGACTTCCATCCGAGTGGGTGAATCCGGATCGCTTGGGTCAACCGGATCGGACATACTGCCGGACAGATCAATGGTGAGAATAAGGTTAAACGTCGAGCTACTCTCCGCCGTCGCGTACAAGGCACTTTCGATGTTGTCTGAGGTCGGCGTGTCATCTTGCACATTGACCGTTAATGTCGATGAGCGATACGCCGTAGACGCCGTCGGATCATAGGTGGTGTAGGTGAAGGCTTCGCTCACGTTATCACCGCTGGTGGCATTATTGAGCGTATAGGTGTAGTCACCCGCGCGATAACCTTGGGTGTTGTCTTGGTTATAAACAGTCAGAGTGCCACTGGCAGTGGTGAGGGTTAAAACCCCATCACTGCCAAAGCTTTGCCCATTAATTTGATGCAGGCTGACATTAACGCCAATCCCCGTATCATTATCCAACAGGTTACCTTGGGTGGTTTGACTATTATCGTCGCTCACTAACCCTTGCTCGCTGACTGAAGCGATATCGGCGTTTAACTGGGTATTGTTGTCATGACCGAGTGTGAGCTGCGCCTGACTCGTATCCCCATCGCTGTCGGTGAGGGTATAGGTGAATACCTCATCGTCCAGCGTGCTGGCATCCGTCGTTGACGCGACCGATGATTGATACAGGTAGCTGCCGTCGGGTTGAATGGTTAATTGCCCTTGCGATGTGGCAATCACAGTACTGCCGTTGACTGCATACGTGGTGCCATTGAAGCTAACCGCGGTCACCGTGGTGGTATCCGCCCCGAGGGTATCGGCACCGGCGCCGGCAGTGATCACGTTCCCTCCTGTCGAGGCGCCAGAGGCTACGCTATCACTATCATCATGGGCTACCGGCGCAGAGTCGCTCACATCGAAGGTCACGGTTGTCCACTCTTCATTCTCGCTACTTTGGTAGGAGAAGCTGTCATAGACGTGACCGCCGCCTGCATGGTTCACTGCCGGTGCAGTGTAGGTAAAGCTACCGTCTGCGTTGACAGTAACACTGCCACCCAATGCGGTGACGATGGTGGCAGGGCCGATCACAATTTCACTGTTACCACTTTCTCCTTGGCTGGCATTGGTGGCAACGCGGGTGACAGAGGCCTGTGTGTCTGTATCGTTGCTGATCAGTCCGTCGACACTAGCAATGCTGGTGGCTTGTCCTTCGGTCTGTGCAAAGCTGTCATTTTCTAGATTCAGAGTGGCCGTGGTTGATGCCTGATCCGTGCCGTCGGTACTGATAGCCGTAATCGATAGCGTGACACCAGTAATATCGGCAGGAGAGGCGAGATTAAGACCACTCAGTTGCGCGTCCGTGAGTAGCCAATCGCCGGTGCTTGCCTCTTTTGTCCCCGCTGATAATACTGCATCATCCGGTAAGCCGCTGATTCGGTAAGTAAGTGTTTCGCCCGATTCATTGGCGGTGCCGGAGATTGTTAAAGGCGATAGAATCGCACGTGACCCGCCTGCGCCAGGGTCAGTGGCGGAGATTTGTCCCGTGTCATCGATATAAGTCAGTGATTGATCGCCACGGCTGACTGTGAGGGTGGGGGCGGTAGCAACCCCTTCGACGTTGAAGGTGACATCGTGGGTCAGGCTCGCATTTTGCGTATCGGTGGCGCGGAAGCTTACTGTCTCTGTCCCACTCCAATCGGCGACCGAAGAAATGGTCGCGACTCCATTCGCATCAATAGAGACAGAAACTCCACTGGGCACATTTGCCACATCGAAACTCAAGGTATCGTCACTGTCGATGTCGGAAAACACCGTATTGAGATCAATGGTGTAGCTAACAAAATCCTCTTGCAGAGTTTGTGTTGAAACGGCTTGAGCCAAGGTGGGGGCGTCATTGGCCCCCGTAATGGTGATGACAATATCTTGTTGTGTGTTATCGCTTGCGGTGAGGGTGATGGTGTCCGTCACTTGATCACCGGCATCTAAATCCTGCACTGAGCTCTGATCGAGGGTGTAAGTCCAATTGCCGTTGACCAGCTCTAGCGAACCGTAAGTGCCGCTCTCTGTGGTATCGGCAAAGGTTGGCGCGTCGTCACTATCCACATCACTGATCGCAATGGTGCCGGTGGCAGTGACCGCATCGCCTTCGTCACCTTCGGTCACTGAGCCGGTAAAGCTACCGGTGACTTCAGGTAAGTCGTCGGTGCCGGTAAT
>NZ_MUEZ01000023.1:0-53092 GCF_001996015.1 Salinivibrio sp. ML198 | reverse complement strand
TCAGATATATGTCATCGATACGCATAGCCACATCAATCACTTAAAGGAGACTCCCTATGCGTACGTCACACACTCCCCTGTTCACCCCTGCAGACAACTCCCCTGCCCACCAGCCATCTGATTTAAACCAGCTCTTAGAGCACGCGGCAGAAGCGTGGGAACGAGTGGTGAATTGGCTACAGTATGCATTCCCACGCCAGAGCGCGGGAACGAGTGGTGCATTGGCTTCGGTATGCATTCCCACGCGGGAGCGTGGGAACGAGTGGTACATCGGCTTCGGTATGCATTGCCACGCCGGAGCGTGGGAACGAGTTAATCTGCTAACTGCGAGAACTTGATGATCTCGTGAGACTGTTCAAGGGTTTGTGCGAGGTGTTGGATATGCGCGGGGGTAATTTCGCAGCAGCCGCCGACCACCAGGGCACCGTCGGCAATCCATTGTTGTACGCGCTCGGTGTGGACTAAGGGGGAGAGATCTTCCCGCGCTTGCAGGGCATCGGCTTTGCTGCCTTTGGCCATGTCTTCTACCGATTTAAACGCGTTGGCATATCCACCCACAATGTCAGCCTGGGTCGCCATCTTTGGCATCGCCGTGGTAAGCACTTCTGGGTCGCAGCAATTGAGCATCACTGCTGTCGGTGCATATTCAGTGACCGCGTGCATGGCTTGCTCTAGCGACTCGCCAGAGCGGAGTGCGCCATTAGGCTCTAACCGAAACGCAACCCCAAACGGTTTACCTTGCTCACGGGCGGCGGCGCACGCTGCACGCGCTTCTAGGGTGTTGGTCATGGTTTCGATTAAAAACACATCCACGTGAGGCTGCAGACGCGCAATGTGGCAGAACTCGGCTTTCATATCGTCAAAGCTGCGTTGCGGCTGACCGAGATAACTGCCCACCAGCGGCGGCAAACAGCCGGCAATATCAACATCGGCGCTTGTCTCATCCACCGCTTGCTGCAGCGCTTCGAAGGCTTTCTGGTAAATAATGTCTATTTTGTCGCTCAATCCCGCTTTGGCCAGACGCGTGGGGGTCGCTGGGTAGGTATTCAGGGTATGCGTTTTCGCACCGGCCCGAATAAAGTCTTTGTGCACGTCTTTAACAATATTGGCATGTTTTAACATCACCGCGACCGACCAAAGCTTCGAGCTCACATCCGGCCCACGTTGATAAATTTCTTGCCCTAGGCCGCCATCGAGTAACGCTATCGATGTCATGGTAACTTCAGCCTCCTTCGGCTATTTATCCTTAGTTTAGCTTGAGGTTACCATGTGCTTATCGATTTAACACCCCGTTGTTACGCTACCTCTTCACTGCCTTCAATCGCGAGATGTTCAAGCTTATCAATCACCGTCATGCTGGCGCTTTCCATCTCTTTTAATGCAGTGACCATTTGCTCGGGTTGCTGAGCATGAAACGCTGCCACCGCTGCTTTCGCGTGGGTATGCACTTGCTCGTGAGGCACGGCAATGGCTTTAAACGTTTGCAACTGTGCGAAATACTGCTGGCCTTCACCCTGTTCATACCATTGGCCGAGGCGGCATTGGGTGTGATCGGTGATATCGTCCGAGGTCATGCTGTCTTCACCCAGCACCACGCGGTATATCGCAAATTTAAAGCTAATATGGTCAAGTTTCGCCAGTTCACAAAAAGCACGCAGCGCAGAGGCTTTAATAGTGGTACGGCTATGCTGTGCTTGCTCACTCTGCGTGGCCATCGCATCGGCCACCTGTTGGCCTTGCTCGCTATATTCAATCGCGTCACTGGCAAGCTGATCGGTGAGTGTGCAAGCATGCCCACTCCCAGCGCGAATCTTCTCGACCAGCTGGGTGATATCTTGCGTGGCGCTGGCTGTACGTTCTGATAAGCTACGCACTTCATCGGCGACCACCGCAAACCCTCGACCCTGCTCACCGGCACGTGCCGCTTCAATCGCTGCGTTTAACGCTAAAAGATTGGTTTGATCGGCGACATCGCGAATCAACTTCACAATACCGCTCACCTCTTGGGCATGCTGGTCGAGCGCACGAATTGCTTCCGACGATTGCTGACATTGCGCGGATAACGACTGCACATGACGCGCAAGATCATTGACTTGTTCGGCACATGACGCCGCCTGATGGCTCACGTCCGTTACCCGTTCTTTTTCACCGTTGATGGTGTCTGCCAAGGTGGCCAGAGACGATTGCGTCGCATTGATTGAGTCACCGAAGTGGCATAAGTTGGCGTCGATGGCTTTTCCCGTTTGGCGTTTTTTCTCTACGGTGGCTAACTCTGCCTGCAATGCCTCTTTCTCTGCATTCAGCGCGTCGATGGTATGGTTGATCTGCTCAATTTTTTGCTGCAGAGCGACTTGTTTTTGCTGCTCTTGTTCAAGTTGACGACGAGATATAAACACGCTGACTCCCAATTAAGTAATTAAGCTTTTTATAATATTTTAACGCTTAATATTGGCGATGTATGATGAGCCAAGCGAAATGTGATCCATTTTGCGCCAATCGTTTGATTTACACTGTAAACCGATAATAATTCCCGCCATACTGGCGTTTCTGCAGAAAATGAGCGAAACGCTATGACCTTTTGGTTGCTTTTTAAACGTTGGATTATCAGCCACTTCGCGCATTTAGACGGGCGTATTTTGGGGTTGGTGGTACTCGCCTATGGCGGGATTGGCTGGCTACTTTTACACGGCGCCGGTGAAACAGAGATGACCCAGTCACTCGGCCGCTATATCTATTACTTAATGGTCACAGCGTCCACCGTCGGCTATGGCGATTATTCGCCAGCGACAGAAGCAGGACAGTGGATTACCGCCTTTTGGATTATTCCCGGTGGGCTAGGGCTGTTCGCCGTTGTGATTGGGCATGTAACCAGTGCGTTGGTCGATTATTGGCGACGTGGATTACAAGGAAAACGGAGTCTTACAGTGAAAAATCATATTCTGGTGTTGGGGTGGAATGGTCAACGCACTATCCAGCTCATTCGCCTACTACAAAGCGGTGTGCATGGCGATCGCCCGATTGTGCTTTGCGTGCGTCCCGAAATGGAAAACCCGCTCCCCGGCGAGGTGGAATTTGTGCGTGTAACCAGCTTTACCGATGCCGAGGGGATTGCCCGTGCGGGGATTGATAGTGCTTCGAGCATTATTATCGATAACCCAGAAGACGATATTACCCTGTCTGCGGCTCTGTTCTGCGCGCACAAAAACCCGTCCGCGCATCTGCTCGCTTACTTTCAAGATGATGCACTCAGCCAAATATTAAAACAGCACTATCCGCACGCCGAGTGTGTGCCGTCTGTGTCGGTGGAAATGCTGGCAAAAGCCGCTGTCGACCCGGGTTCCAGCCAGTTACATCACGAGCTATTAAGCACCGCACAAGGGATGACACAGTATTGCGCGCGTTACCCCACCGATGCGAGCGCCACGGATGTGGGCACCTTGTTCAATCAATTAAAGCATGAATACGATGCAACCTTAATTGGTCTCGACAAAGGTGAAGGTATTACCCTTAACCCCAACCTTAAAACAGACGTCGCCCCCGGCGATCGCGTGTTCTACATTGCTGCCGAGCGTTTACCGCATTGGTCGGCGGCGTGATTCGGACACCATTTATCACACGCGACACTGGCTGTTAGCCTTTCCCGAGCAGTCCGCCGCTTCACCTTAGCAGCGGCGGACTCGCTTTACGTGCCCTATTCGCGAAAAACGGCCTATTCGACTGAGGCTTCTTGCGCATCGTGATGACGCGCTTCGACTGGGTAGGCGTAAAAATGATGCACAGGCCCCGCGCCTCTTCCCACCTTTAACTGCTGACTATGCGCCAAGGCGTCGGTGAGATAATGCTTCGCCGCGCGCCCGGCCTCGATAGGCGTCATCCCTTGGGCGTAAAACGAGGCGATAGCGGCAGACAGTGAACAGCCTGTGCCGTGCGTATTCGCGGTCTCAACCCGACGGGCGCTCAGGGTTTGGCAAGTATCTCGGCTAATCCACATATCCACACTTTCAGGAACGTGGTGTAAATGGCCGCCTTTGAGCATCACGTACGGGCAGCCGAGGCGACGCAAGGCGGGGACTAACGCATGCATTTGCTCAATGGAGGTAGGGACAGGCTGACCGGTTAATCGCGCCGCCTCCGGCAAGTTGGGGGTGAGCACGGTTGCGCGTGAGATCAGCGCTTCAATCAACGCTGTCATGGCGTGTTCATCCAACAAAGGATCGCCGCTGGTGGCCACCATCACGGGATCTAAAATCACCGGTAAGTGAGGCGATCGCGCCAGCACGGCGGCTACTTCGCGAATAATCGCTTGGTTGGCGAGCATGCCGATTTTCACCGCACGCACCGGCATATCGTACAACACCGCATCTAGCTGGGCGCGGACAAAACCAGGATCAACCGCCGAGACGGCCTCAACGCCACAGGTGTTTTGTGCGGTTAACGCGGTGATCACCGAGCACGCATAACCGCCGGTGGCTGAAATCGCTTTAATATCGGCTTGAATGCCGGCACCGCCACCGCTGTCTGAGCCGGCGATGGTAAGAATAACAGGTGGAGATAGGTTCATAATGGCCCCTTATTCATCAGGGGCGGAAGGAGACAAAGCGAGCCAGAATGTGCCACTTCGTGTGCTGAACGAGTCAGTTCCCTCCGCCAGTGCTAACTGGATCAGGTTCTACGGGTCCTGCTTTCGCAGTCTCAGCAATCACTTGCTCCCCGACTAACTGTGTTCAGGATATTAACCCCACAAGCAAAGCGCAAGCGTATTATTCGCCGCTGGAGCCTTTTTCGAGGTTCGAGTAGGATAAGTAATGCGTAAAATACGCGTGACAAAAAATGTGCGAACAGGAGTTCCTATGAAGCTATCGTTATTGCTTGTGATCACCACCTTATTTGTTGCCGGCTGCTCAAACACCTGGGAAGGAGTAAAAGAAGACTCATCAAAAGTGTGGGAGGACACTAAAGAAACCGTCCATGAAGCCACTGAATAATTCAGAGTGACCTCGGTGCGGGCCAAATCTAGCGCACCGAGGCGTCATTTAATGCGCGGTAGGCGAGATCTCGGCGTTCATCGCGTGTCTACCTTGCGATAAAATGTGCTCAAAGTCGGTTATAGCAAGCGGCTTTGCATATAAAAAGCCCTGTACTTGGTCGCAGCCAATCGTCTGCAGCACCTGCTGCTGGCTGACTTTTTCCACCCCTTCGGCGACCACGCCATGACCAAACCCATGCGCCAAATCAATCACGCTACCCACCAAGTGTTTGTCACTGGCGTTAGTGGCTAGGTCTTGAATAAAACTGCGGTCGAGTTTAACCCAATCAACGGGTAACTGTTTAAGGTAGCTCAATGAGCTATATCCGGTGCCAAAGTCATCCAACGCGATATGCATACCAGCCTCCCGCAATTGTTGTAGCTCTCGCAATGCCACCGAGATTTGCTGGATCAGTGCCGATTCCGTGACTTCCAATTGAATAATGGCCGGCGGGATATTTGTCGCATGGCAGCGAGCCAGCACACTCTCGGCAAAACCATGACGGAGCTGCTGGGCAGACACATTTACCGACAAATGAAAGCACTCGTCAACCAGGGCGCGAGCCCGCCATTGCGCCACCGCCTCCAGTGCCATCATTAACACTTTATCGCCCAGTTGCATCATATCGGCACTGCGCTCAGCGATGGGAATAAACTCGGCGGGGCTTATCGCCCCGAGCGTTGGGTGTTGCCAGCGCAGTAATGCTTCGGCCCCCACCAGCAGCCCCCCATCAAGTCGCCACTTAGGTTGATACACTAAGGATAGATGGTTACTTTGCAAGGCCGCGCCGAGCTCAGTACGGATCAAATGCTCACGCTGGGCTTTATTATCGAGTTCAGGTTGATACTCAGCCACAGGCTGCTCATTGGTTGGAATGGCTAAAATCGCTTGGCGAAAAAGCTGGGCGACATCCTCGTTTTCAGAATGGGCGCGGCTGATCCCAATATGGCAATGTAAGAACATTAACCGCCCTTCTAACGTGTGGTGCCCATTGATCAATCGGTGAATCCTCGCCGCTTTTTGCGCCGCATCGTCACCCTCGCCTTCAATCAGCATCACTAGTCTCGAGCTATCCCACACTCCCACTCGATGCGAGCGCGCTACCGTACTGTTCGCCAGCAGCTCCGCAATGTGCTTATACAGGGCCTCTGTCATTAAGTGCCCTTGGTGCTGGGTCACTGCCTCCATCCCATCAAGCGCAATCATGAGCACAGTGACGGAGCCTCGCATTAATTGTCGTTCCGCTGCATCTAACAAGGCTCGACGATTGGGGAGCCCTGTTAAAGAATGGGTGAGAGAGAGGGCACGCAACGCGGCGGTTTGTTTATTCACCAACATTTGCAAGCGCGCGGCCTGGTCTCGCTGTTTTAACGTTTTGAGCTGTAACTGCAGCAGATTATGAATACGCTGAAGCACTTCGTCATAATCAAACGGCTTGCTGATATAATCAATCGCTCCGCGGCACAAGGCTTGGTTACGCAAATTCAGATCGTTATCTGCAGTCAGCACCATAACCGGCGGGCAATGCTCACCGAGGGCATGGTTAAGATCGTCCAACACCATAAGTCCTGAGCGCTGCGGCATACGCATATCGAGTAAGATAAGATCCGGAACTGGGGAAAGGTGATCGGTGACCAAACTCGGATCCGTTAAGCCAATCAAGTGCTGGTATCCTGCTTGCTTGAGCATGGCAGAGAGCAAGTCAATGTTTTCCCGCCGATCGTCAATGATCAAAATAGTCGCTTGTAATGATGACTTTATCATTCCCTGTCCTCCAGTAACGATTGGATAGCCGCAGCAAGATCGGATGACGATACGGGGTGCTGGAGCCGCTTAAACGATGAGGGAGTATGCAGGTGGTGAGGCTTGTTTTGTTCCGTTTCAAGCACAATCACGGATCTCCCCTCAATGAATTGCAACCCATGATCCTGGAGCGTTGCAGCATCATCGCCATTGATGATCAAAAGCGACGGCGCCAATGTGTGTGCCATTGCGTCTGCCAGTGAGACATCATGCGCACAATGCAATGTCAGCAAGGGCCAATCCTCAAAGCAATCAGCCATCAGTCGCTGCTGATGGCTGTCTCGGTCGATATACAACACACGGTGAGGTTGCTTTAAGGATAAACTTGCCTGCCGCAACACCTTGCCCTCTGAGCCGGCGGATGACAACGCTGACCGATAAGGGAAAGTGACGGAGAAACAACTCCCCTCACCCACTTGACTTGTTACCTCAATACGGCCTTGCATCTTTGCCACCAGTTGATGGGTCACGGCCAAGCCAACCCCCGCGCCTTCAATCAGTGAATCTTCTGCCATCAGACGATTAAAGGGCTCAAACAAGCCGGCTAGCTGATCAGATGCAATGCCAATCCCAGTGTCATTGACGCAAAGTGTGAGGTTGCCACCGGCCTCGCGTGCGTCAACCCATACGCTTCCTTGAGGGTGGTTATATTTGACCGCGTTGCTAAGCAAATTAATCAATACTTGCTTAAACCGGATCGGGTCCACATAAAGCTCTCCGTCCAGCCCTTGAGGCAAATGGCTTTGTAGGCTCACCTTTTGTCGTTCGGCAAGTGGCGCTAACGTGTGAATGGCATCATTGACCAGTGCCATAGCTGGGTACCAGGTCGGGTTAATGGTGGTTTTGCCGGCCTCAATTTTTGCCAGATCCAAGACATCATTGATCAAGGCAAGCAAATGACGGCCACTTTGGTGGATTTGTTCAACATACTGGTGCTGACTGTCTGAAAGGGTTGGATCGGGCGATTTAAGCAATAACTGCGCATAACCCAAAACACTGTTCAACGGCGTGCGTAACTCGTGGCTCATCGCCGATAAGAAATCACTTTTTGCTTGATTGGCGCGCTCAGCCTCTTGCATGGCCTGTAAAAGTGGGGTGGCGTCATAAGCCACAGTGACAATGGCGTAAGGCTCACCGGCAAGGTGATGAATCAGGGTTTTCGCCAGCTTAAAGGTGCGGCCATCGCGCAGTGTCACATCAATGTGGACGGGCCCACCGTCGGCAGTCAATTGGTGATCGAGAGCGTTGAGGGTGTCACGCATGCCATCAGGAAGCGCTTTACCAAACGCCTCAGCCAATTGGGTAACATGGTCAACATTCACCGCTTGCAAACAGGCTCGGTTTGCTAACGCATATTGACCACCTAATTCTCTGACAAACACAGGATTGCCGATCGCATCGATGATGGTTTTCAGCCTATTTCGCTCGTGCTGAACAGTGGCTTGGGCATGGGTTAATGCGCTTAAGTCAGACATAATGCCGATAAACTCACGTCGCGCATCGACCCACACTTCGCTCACTGCCAAGTGGACAGGCACTAAATGTCCCTCACGGTGCCTTGCCATAACACGCCGACCAGTACCAATCACATTGGGTTCACCGGTGGACAGATACTTCTTTAAGTACTGGCCGTGTTTGCCCTGATGCTCAGGGGGCATTAAACACTCAACATCCTGACCAACTAACTGGTTTTGCGCGTAGCCAAGCAGAGTATGGGTGAAAGGGTTGGCGTCAAGGATAATCCCTCTCTCATCAATCACTAAAATGGCTGCCGCAGCACTGTCCACCAGTGCTTTATAATGAGCCTGTGAGCCGCGTGCACACCTACCGTCCATGGTTGATTGCTCGTTCATTTTCCCGCCTCAAACAAAAAACGCCCCATCCATTGGGGCGTTATACCACGTACCTAGAGAGGTTTTATCGTGGTTACTTTTTGTAATTTTTGACCAAAGCGTCCACCTTCTTCAGGAACTGCTCTTTCAGGTTTTCATGCTCATAGTCAAGGTCATAGGTATTGTGGAACCCCACGCGTAACTGTACCCCATTACCCGCTAAATAAATGGTATAGCCGTCATAATCTGAGAAAGCGTCGATGCCATCTAGGCGGTGTCCATCTTCAATTTCTTCACCATACTCTGTCACTATCTCAAAAGCGCGAAGTAGGTGCGTAGGATTGAGTTCGTTTTTCACGCTTCCCTCCTGGCTGTGTTAGCGAAATTGTGCTCCACCTCCCAGTCGTTGTCGACGACTACAAAGCGGCCCTGCCAATACCGGGGGAGAGGCCAATGCATGGCCTGCCACATTGAGCCGGCTCGGCTTAGAAATAATATTGGGCAAAGATGCCAATGTATCAAGGGTAGTGTCTGGCCCCATCGTTTGGATCGCCGTACCGTAATTATAGCCATAATCGACACACACGACGGGTGAGCCTGCTGCCCTGGCAGCGTGAACATCGTTTACGGCATCACCGACGACGAGCAACTCCGTGGGCTGAACCGCGAGGATGGCAGCCGCCTCATAAATACTATCGGGATCCGGCTTTCCGGCCGCGATCGCATCCGTTCCTAAGATACGGGTAAAAAAATGGCTGACCCCAAGCGCTCTAAGAAGGCTGTTCGCATGCGCCGTTTGCATGTCCGTGGTACATATCATCGGGAACTGGCGCTGAGAGAGTCCTTCAAGGCAAGCAAGCACTCCTGGATAGAGTCGAGTTTTTGGCGGTTTATTGCCCAGATAGGAGGACAAAAACAAAGCCCGCGCTTGATTAAGCACAGTGGTGGAAACACGCCCATCAATGTGTCGCGTGAGCACCCGATGGATCAATAAATCCGCACCATCACCAATCCAGTCTCGAATCGCACTGGGCTCTTCCTCTGGCAAATTAAACCCTCGCAACATGCCGAGGACAGCGTCATAAAGATCATCAAAAGGGTCTGCGATCGTGCCGTCTAAGTCAAAGCATATCGCAGAGATATTCTCCAATTTTTTCATGGAACGCCTCCACAATCAGTGTGTTATCGCCAGAAAGGAAAGGGAACGGTGGATCGGACTTGCTATCCAACGAGTCTTTGAAAGTTAGCAGAGAACGAGAACGCGTCCTACCAAAACCGCAGGCAGAATGTATCGAATCACCGAGACAAAATTGTATAACTGACCGATTGCGCCCAAACTTCAGAGGCGAATCAAGCCCCTAACCATACCGTGATCAATTTCACATTTACATATCTTCGCACTCACCGATACCGACCTTAACCCTGTATAAAAAACCGTCACGTTTTTGACGATTGTTTTGATCGGCTGACTGCGCCCTGCGATCGAAAACCATCGCTTTGTCACAAAAATGAAATCTAAATAGGCACAGATTGTCATCGATGCACTCTACCCTGTCTCTCTCGATAGTGAGACTCGATGTATTCTTTATATGCGGTATTTTTCCTCACAGCCTCTATGGCGTTACCTAACGGTTATTATGATTGCGCTGATCGCAGGTTGGTCAGTCTATACCTTGGAAAACCAGCGTCAGCAAAGCCGATTTTCTACCGATGTTGAAAAGCAGCGTCACGCACTCAGTAAAGCGTTTTCTCAGCTCTATGAGCTACAACTATCGGCGCAGCTTTATCTGCAACAAGAAGGCGGCCCAACGCGTGATAAATTCCATGCCTTTATCGATAACCATACCCAAAAGCGCTCAGGGCTTGATAGCGTCATGTGGCTACCTCGGGTCAATCGCGCTGAGTTAAAACAGTTTGCCGCGCAACAAGGTCACTATCACCCCTTTCCGCCACTCAATAACCACGCCTGCCAGTGGGTGATGCGAGGTGATACGTTTCCCGCGCTTTACTTGTCCCCCAAAGCCGCAGCAGAGGGATATTTAGGTTGGCGCGCGGATGCGCAATGCGAGAATACCGTCACCATGGAGCGTGCCTATTTTAAGCGCCAACCGGTGGCAAGACTGATTCACGACGAGCAAGGACATGGGGTGCGTTGGTTCGCGGCCATTACTGCACGAGACGGCCAATTAGCCGGTTTTCTCTCCACCACACTTTATTTTGATACCTTTCTACCCACACTCTGGCAAGATGACACCCCCGCGCCCGATATGGGGCTAATCGCCCGCGAAGCCTTTGGCCACCAGCAAATGTTTACCACGCACTCAACGCAAGCATTGCAAAAATGGCGAAATACTCACTCACCCGATATCACTGTTCCGATTGCCGGCAGCGAAGAAGGGTTAGTGGTTAGATTCACCCATCTGCGCGGCTTGCACACGGGGCTACTCTACGGGGTGCTGGTTGGACTATTGGTACTGTCACTCGGCTTATCGGTTCTTGCCAGTTTTTGGTCATACGCCAATCGACTTTCATTAGCACAACACCTAGTCAACAAGCAGACCCGCCAACTCACCCATCAAGCCCAGCACGACAGTCTAACTGGACTGGCAAACCGAGCGGCGCTCGACCATGCCTTGGAGGGCGCACTTGAGCAAGTAAGCGCCCAGTACAGCGAGCACTTTACCTTGCTGTTTATCGATCTGGATCGGTTTAAAGTGGTTAACGACTCTCTCGGTCATGTAACGGGCGATAAGCTCCTTAAGCAGGTTGCCAAACGTTTAACACAATCGGTCAGTGGCGAGCGTGTATTTCGCTTTGGGGGCGACGAATTCATCATTTTGCTTAAAGCCGACAGTTCACTGGCATTAGCACAAACCAAAGCCAAGCACCTGCTGCAGGCACTCAGCACACCGTACAAGGTGGACGACCATATGATTAACTTGTCCGCCAGCGTTGGTATTGCATCAGTTAACAAGGCCAATGCGTCGGTGACGGATATTATTCAGCAGGCGGATATTGCCATGTATCACGCCAAGCAAACCCGTGAACGCCTCGCGATTTTCCAGCCGGCCATGCTTGCCAAAGTCCAGCAACGTTTTATTGTCGAACAAGACTTAAAAAAAGGGTTGGCACAGCAGCAGTTTCATCTGATGTTTCAACCTATTTTTGATGGCGAACAAGAAACACTCAGCCATGCAGAGGCACTGCTCCGGTGGCAGCATCCGACGCTAGGGCGGATCTCGCCCGCAGAGTTCATCCCAATCGCAGAAGAAACCGGTTATATTATTGAGCTTGGCGACTGGGTGCTCGAGCAAGTCGCCGACGTATTGGATAACTGGCACACCCGCTTCCCTGCCAATCAATGCCCTTCTATCACCGTGAATGTGTCCGCCAAGCAGTGTCAGTCAGCCACCTTCGCCGATGACGTCGCCTCACTGATCGCCAGGCACCAGTTCGCGCCTCAGTGTCTGGGGTTAGAAATGACGGAGACGGCCTTACTTGAGCACTCAGAAACGGTGGGGAGGAACTTGCGTCAGCTTCACGCACTGGGAATAAAACTGTACCTCGATGACTTTGGCACCGGGTATTCATCCCTCTCGCTGCTGCGCCAATATCCGTTTAGCGTGATTAAGATGGATCGCAGTTTTATTATGGATATCGATCAGCCTAACGGTAAAGCGGCGCCCCTGTGTCGAGGAATGATTGCCATGGCACATGCCGTCGGTTTAACCGTAGTAGCAGAAGGCGTCGAGACGAAACAGCAGCTATGCTGGCTGCGCCAACACCAATGTGACTACTTGCAAGGGTATGTGCTCTCTCGGCCGATTGAACGGACAGCACTTGAAGATTGGTTACTGCCGCAATCAAACCAGCGAATGGTCTTGGTGCATGGTTGAGGCGACAGCGGCCAGGGTGTTGGCGGACGAGGGACCGTTTTGACGCACTGGCGCAGCTTGCTGCAACCACTCATCGCGCAATACCCCATAACGGAGTGAGTCATAGTACTCACCTTGATAATAACGGACGGCGCGTAAGCGCCCCTCTTCGCGCATCCCTAGTGCTTTAGCACAGCGCATCATCCCCGTGTTCCCCGACCAAGTGGTCAAGCCGATTCGGTTGACTTGGTGGCGAATAAACAATTGGTCAATCCACTGCGTCAGAGCACGTCGGCCGATACCTTTGCCCCAGTGGACAGGATCGAAAATAGTGATCCCCACTTCCAACCAACGCGTGCGCTTGTCTTCCCAATACAGGGTGACATAACCCACAGGCTTATTGTCCACACAAATCACCTGCGCCGTGTCACCCACGATGAAACGACGAAAAAGCCCAAAACGAAACGACCAAAACGACACCGGATCTATCGGTGTATACGGCGCATCATACTGCTTCCAAGCACGGGAATAATATATATTACGCCAAAAGTAGCGCGCTTCGTTGCGCTGCGCAGGCCGAATGGTGACGACGCAACATTCAGATACATCCACATCCATGTAAGATTATTGCTCTCTCTTTACCAAATGATGGGCGACGACGCTGTCCGCTCAGCGCGACCGCTTGTCGGTATGACCCACAAGGGTACCCAGTCTAACTCAATTAACCACCACATTGGCGACCTCCGTCAAAGAACCCACTTAATTGAGTGTAGACGGTTACTGACAGGACGGCTGCCTTGATTGCTGTGATATGGCAACGCCCAGCATCACAAGTCCTCCACCGAGGATGTGATACTGAGTCAGTATTTCTCCCAGTACCGCCACTGCAATAGCCGCAGTCATCACGGGTAAAAGGTTCATGTACATCGCCGTTCGACTCGCCCCATTGAGCGCGATAGCGTTTAGCCAAATCGCAGGCGCAAGCACGGAAGCGCCTAAGGCGGCAAACCCCACTAGCGGATAGGCGTCAGCGGGGATGGCGGGACTGGGCGCCATCCACAGAACGGGCAACAACATCACCACCGCAAATACAGCTTGTACATACACAGACACCCAATTGGACAGCGCCATCGACCAACGTTTAAGTAAAACGCAATACAGCGCATACGAGGACGCACATACCAGCATTAGCCCGTCTCCCACCGACGCGCCTGCGTGAAAAAGAGAAAGCGGTTTGCCCAGCGTTAGCATATACACCAAGCCAGCGAAGGATAACACGGCCCCGAGGATCGCACGCATCGTCAACGGCTGTGACAGCACAGGCACACTGATCAACAAGCTCAACATGGGCACCAACGACATAATCAGCGCCATATTGGTCGCCGTCGTGGTTTGCGCAGCAAAATAGGCAACGGATTGGTTAGTGACCATGCCTAACAGCGCTAGAATGGCAAGACGTGGTGCATAGCAACGCACCGAACGTCGTTGGCGCCATAATGTCGGTAAACAAAACGGCGTTAATACCAAAATGGCAAAAAACCACCGATAGAATGCCATCGCACCCGGTGCAATCACAGTGACAGACATCTTGTTTACAATCGTGTTGACCGACCAAATGAGCACCGCCGCCAATGGCAAGAGAAATGGCATCATGGCCTCGCAAAGCCCAATATAGCGTGGAAGAAAGTAGGCAGTTTACACTGTAAAACGCAGAATAAAACCAATAGCTGACGTGACCCCACGACAAAGAGGGAAACGCATCATCGTTGGCAAGGAAGAAAAAAGCGGGCAAAGCCCGCTCGGCAAGTGATTAGCCAAATGGTGCCATCAAGGCACCCAATAGGACAAAGGTATCTATCAGTGAGTAGTTTACGCCGCTCATCAAAGGTTGTGTCATTACCACGTCAACAACCTGCAAAATCGGTCACTACCCTCCCATCGCTATGTCATCCAAGGCCTTGAGCACTTGCCCATCGAGATGGCCCTCAAACACGCGCTGACAGACTTTTCTTCGCACGGCTAACCCAGATATCAACTTTTCAATAGAAAGATGTCTATCGAGCTGTTGTTGATTGTAAAACTCAATCGTACGGCTGAGCGTTTCATAGGAGACGACCTGATCACCGACCCGCAACCAATCCAGTTTTTCGAGATAACCCTGACATTCTTCGGTAATCACGGAGGAAGGATGGCCTGTCATCGCCGACAGCGCGGTAATGCTTCGTTGCAACGCCTCCTCAGACGTATACTTTGAGAGCACAATGGTCAGCTCATCCGCATTAATCTCAACCAAGTGCTTACGTTGTTTCACACGACGCCCTAACCGGCCACTGCTCTTCTCTTTGCGCTGAATCGGTTCAAACTCGCCATCAATGATCCCGGAAAGCTGATCAAGGTCTTGGCTAGGAAGGATCTCATTTCTCAGCGGATTGGGCATAGTGGGGGCCAACGAGCGTTTACCCTCGTTATACATTTTGGCACGAGAGTAGCGGATCACTTCGTCGACGTTGCACTTTATATCCATGCGATAGTCAGGATATTTTTTCTCTTCATCTTCGCGCGTTAATGTTAAGTGATATCCCCACAAGTTCACCGCAAACACAGACTCTGTCACCTTACCTTCAGCCAGCTTTCTGAGCTCCCGGGTTAAATCACTGGAAAAACGGCGCCATTCGATATTACGGGCCATTTTTTGGTTTAGCTCGCTAAGTAGCATGGTATCTTCGAGTCGACGCGACATACGGCTTCTGAAGAGCGAATAGAGTTGAAACACCAAGGTATGCTGACGCAATATTTCTGGTGGGAATAAAAAGAAGTAATCACGCGTCATCAATTCTTCAAAGAACGAGGGCTCCCATACCAAGATATAAAGGTTGGGCTTGATCCTGACCTCACCGTCTTCACCCTCTTTGGGCGCTTCCTCGGAAGCGGTAATGGTTCTGGCTAAGAACCGGAATCGGTCACTTTTGAACCCTTCTGGCATGTTTTCACTCAGCCAACGACCTGTTAGTTCATGAAGCTGAAAGTCAGTAAACTCGATTCTATCAATGCTCTCGCGGATGGCATCACGCGCAGGACCACTGTCTTTTTTACCCCGTAACTGCAGGATATCAGTGATATAGATCGGTGTTTTGTTGCCTATAGATTGGGTCTGTAACTCGTAATTGGGTAAATGATGATCATGATACTGCACCGTGAGGGTGAACAGGGCGAACAGTGTCATCAGATCATCAACCGTCATGATCGACTTAGCCGATCGCGTTTCAATGATCGCCTTAGTGCCGCTGATCGCCACCATCGACTTCTGATAACCCTTTTTGGTTCGCGGTGGAGCAAGCGCTTGATCAATGATCCCAGCCCAACTGGTCGGCGAGACCAAAATTTGATCTTTTTCACCAGGCATCATCGGAGGGGTGCCTAGTCCATGCTCACTGAGCAATTGTCGATTAACTTGCGTTTGCGCTAACGCTTTCGACCGTTTTTGCTTGACGGCATCGCGACTTTTTTCTGTCATCAAGCCTGCACTGCCGAGTGATGAAATCAATCGGCTGGGATTAACAAACTGATGCAGCATGGTTTTGCCTGCGAGTCCTTCTTCAAACCTCACGGGTTGCTGAATGAACAGTCCTAACTGGACAGCGGCACGGAGTCGTTGTTGGATGGCTGCGCGAGTGAGTTGCCCGTCTGTTGCGTCAACCAATTCTGTGGTGGATACATACCCGTCTTGAGAGGCAAAACCGCGTACTGAAATTAAGTTCAGTAGCTCTAGAATACTTTTGGTTACCCCTTTAAAGTGCTCATACTGTGCAAGCCAATCAATCAACTGATCGTGTACGGCGAACAAATGCCCGTCTTTGTGGGAACGAGGGGCTTTTATCAAGATTTTTTCGGGTTTACTGGCACTCATGTCAGCTTAAATCCTTTGTCACGGGGATACTCAACACGCATTTTTTTTAAATTGAGGTGACGGAAACCGTAAATCGATCACTCTTCCAGGGAAAGACTAATAAAAAAAGACCCAAAAAGAAAGATCTTTTTTATTGCGCTTTTTAACTGATCTTTATGATTATTCTGATCTAATTTGATGATCTGATCTTATGATCCGAGTGGCTGGTTTGTTATAAAACCATGATTTTTATGAATTATAATTTCAGCCATCTCGAAAGCATGATCATCAATGTCTTGGAGGCATGATCAACATCATGCACCAACGATGATCAAGTGAGGCCTGCATCAATGATCAACAGCTTACCGCATTAATGATCAGATAATAACTGAAACAATGATCAAGCGTGATACACATCTTATCCACAGCTATAGGATGTCGCGGGTGATGACGTTATTGGATTCGGTGGTTAATCAGGCTAATGAGGCTTAGGAACAATGATCAAGACAGCGCTTTTTTAGCTGATTTGATGAAAAAGCGTGCATGTTGCCGATAAGTCTAGCGGCTATTTCACTCTCATCCTCCAAATCGAAATGACATTGACAGTATAACTGCCATAGGAATGTATGTGTCCGGTTAGTGGAACAATGATCATGTATGAGATCGTGCTGTTCGATCATCTTGATGTAAACCGTTGTTTAGTCCACGTGATATGGATGGAATGCCCGGATCCTTCTCGATCCCTTGTTACACCTGACGTTATCCGTAATTTGGCGGTTCGACTATATCGTTCCGAACAACCGCACAGGCTGGTAGTCTTTACAGCCAGTCTTGATCATTGTTCCGTAATATACAGAGACACATCGCGCAGATTTGCCGATGATTTAACCCATAATTCTGCTTGATCATGCTTCCCCAACAGCGCCTTTACTCTCGAAAGCATGATCAAGTATTAGCATCCATTAAGGCCGAACACCTTGATCATCGTTACGGGAAAAATGATCAAAACCGCGGTAAGCCATCGCATGAACGGCTAATGGGTGAGATTGTTAACCGCTCTCCCCTCTTAAGGGGTAAAAGGCGATAAATTCGGTTCAACGATCGGGTACCGTAAATTAGCCATTCAAAGATAGGCTTCCGACTCTATCAACTGTTTACATTGTAAATAAGTGACGCTGTGACATTTTAAATGTGAGGAATTTATCGCATGGTTTGTCGAAGTGAGTATAACCAACTATTCGTCGATGTTTTCATCAATCATCCATGATAACAATTGTGAGCAGGATCTTTATTTGATTGGCTTTTGTTCACCTTTTTATTGTTTTGAATGGAATGTGCTGTACAATCGGCAATTATTTCTCGTTAAGGCGAAAAAGAATATGGATAGGGAAAAGACGATTGAAAACCTCCGCAATATCGCCGCGCAGACGAAACAGGTTCAGTCTGATCGGGTCGAGATTGTAATGGAAGAACGCCACGACCAACTCTTTCCACCGATGTCAAAAGCATTAATGGAAACGCGTTCGGGATTAACGCGGCGAAAGCTCGATGAAGCGATCTCTCGCATGGAGCAAGAGGGACATCAGTTCACTAAAAACAATGCTAACCATTATTCGATTACACTCGATGAGGCGCACCAAATCATGGATGCGGCGAACGTGCCGACTTTCCATGAGCGTAAAGGAAAAACCCATAAGCCTTGGGTGGTAAACATCCAGAACCAGAAAGGCGGAACGGGTAAATCCATGAGTGCGGTGCACTTAGCGGCATGTATGGCCCTCAACTTGGAAAAGCGTTATCGCATTTGCTTAATCGACTTGGATCCACAAGGCTCATTGCGACTGTTCCTCAATCCACAAATTAGTTTGACCGAGCAAGAGGGGATTTACTCCGCCGTTGACGTCATGCTGGATAATACGCCCCAGCCTGCAGACAAAGACTTCATGATGCGTAATGTCTTACTGCCGACACAGTATCCAAACTTAAAAACCATGGCGGCCTTTCCAGAAGACGCGATGTTTAATGCTGAGGCATGGCAAGCACTGGCGACTAGCCAGTCTCTGAACGTGGTTGAGTTGCTGCAAGAAAAAGTCATCGACCCAATCAGTGATGAGTTTGACATTATCATGATAGATACAGGCCCGCATATCGATCCGCTGGTGTGGAATGCGATGTACGCCTCGAACTCGTTAGTGATCCCTTGTGCGGCAAAACGCCTCGATTGGGCGTCGACGGTGAACTTTTTCCAGCATCTGCCACAAGTCTATGAGATGTTCCCTGAAGACTGGCATGGCCTTGAGTTTGTTCGTTTAATGCCGACTATGTTTGAAGATGACAACAAAAAACAGATTTCGGTCTTAACGGAAATGAATTATCTTTTGGGTGAACAAGTAATGATGGCGACCATTCCAAGAAGTCGCGCGTTTGAGACCTGTGCCGACACTTACAGCACAGTCTTTGATCTTACCTCTCAAGATTTTGAAGGCGGTAAGAAGACCTTGTCGACAGCCCAAGATGCCGTCCATCGTGTCGGTTTAGAACTAGAGCGTGTGCTGCACAGCCACTGGTCTCAGCTCAATCAGGAGTAATCACAAAAAATGGCCATTAAGACCTCTGATTTAAATGCGCGTTTGTTTGCCAAAGCAGACAAGCGACGAGCAACGACAACGCAAGAAGCTCAGAGTGCAGCGAGTGAGAAAGCGGCAGTCATTGAACTTGCGGTCGCCGGTGAACACACGGTTGAATTTGAGCTGGTAAAAGTCCCTGCCAGTGAGATCCGAGATAAAACGACCGTTTTTGATAAGAATGCGCGAGAGCAGTCATTTCTGAATGAACTCGCGTTATCCGATATTTTGGTAACGTTAAAAGCACATGGCCAGCAGTACCCTGCTGTGGGTCGTTGGCTTGACGATGGTCGTATTGAAGTCCTCGACGGTAGCCGACGCCGCATGTCGTGTCTGATTGCAGAACAAGATTTCTTAGTCTACGTGGCGAAAGGCATCAGTACACGCCATGCTAAATTCTTGTCCGATGTCGCCAATGCGCACAAACCTTTATCGCTTTATGAACGCGGTAAGGAGATGCAGGCAATGTTAGACAGTGGGGAAGTGAGTGATCAAAAAGCATTGGCGAGTGCGTGTCAGTGTAGCGAAGCCTTGGTCAGCGGTGCCTTAAAAGCCGCGGCCCTGCCCTTACCACTACTGCAAGCCTACCCGAGTGTGTCTGAGCTGGGACGGCCAACCATCGTGAAGTTGCATCGCTTATATTTTAGCCTTGATGCGTCCCTGCAACAAAAGCTGGTTGCCAAGCTTGGTGACACGCCTTTATGGCAACAGGTAGAGGCGCAAGGAGTGACGCGTATTACGCGAGAAGTCACCCAGTTGATTGAGCAGTTTAAAGATGAACTTGTCGAGCCGACATCGAGTGAACGAGAGCAAGCCAAAACCTTATTGGACGGACGTGCGTCTTATCGTCGCAAAGGAAATAACCTGAATATTAGTTTAAGGAAAGTCAGTGATGAGGACGCAGACCGAATTCTGGCACTGATTAAACAAGCGCTAGAAAACTAATATTTTGCACATGCCCCAGCGTTAAAAACGACATGCCTAGCGTGTCGTTTTTTTTTGCGTGTTATCATCTCCTATCCGCTTGGTAAAAGCCTTATGGAAACATGATGACATTACCCACATTGGAAGACTTTTTTGAGCCACTGATCTTACGTGCAGCGCACGACTCCCACCGTCAACTGGTTTGTGTCGATCAGGACTTGGCGACTGTACTGGCCGGCTTTGGTGAGACTCAGCCCCCGCTGCTTGTGGGAAACACAGAATATGGTTTGAGTTGGCGCCAAGCACATCAAAAGCTGGGACAAGAATGTGGTCATATCGTGGTGGAGGTGAATGCGCAATTTAATGCGGAGGCCTTTTGCGCCATAGTCGGTTGTTGCCGCGCGGGTGCGCTCATTGTGCTCCGAATTGCCGCCCTCGATAACGAAATGCCTCCGTCCGTACAACGCCTTCTTCGCTGTTTGAGTGAAGATGATAGCGTCGCATTTAATTGTCATTGGCTGCATCGTTTACCCCAGCAACGTCCAGCGAAACATCAAACGCATTCAGTGACTCAGGATGATGCGATTGCTGCCGTGGAAAAAGTCGTGACTGGACATCGGCGCCGTCCCCTGCTGCTAACCGCTGACCGCGGTCGGGGGAAATCAGCCGCATTAGGGATGGCCGCGGCTAATTTGATGATGAAAAAACCAAGACGCATCATTGTGTCATCGCCTTCCCCTGCCCATGCATCAACGCTTTTTCATCATCTGAAAGCCACCCTTCAGATCGATGATGCTGGCCAACATATCGACTATCAAGGAAGCCAGATACGCTTTATTGCCCCTGATGCGCTGCTACAGGATGCGCCAGCAGCAGACTTGTTATTGGTTGATGAAGCGGCGGCAATCCCACTTCCGATAATCAGCCAATGGCTGAATCAATACAGTCGCGTTGCGATTGCGACGACCGAGCATGGCTATGAAGGGACAGGACGTGCTTTTACGCTCCGACTCAAGCAAATGTTGGACGTCGAGCAGCCGCAGTGGCGCACATTGAAGCTCACGGCGCCTATGCGATGGGCTGACGATGATCCGGTTGAGCGCACGTTGAACGCCCTCTTTTTACTGAATGGCGACGACGTAGGCAGCGATCAGACCGATATGCTCGAAACAGGGTGGGTGAACGATATGGTGATTGAGCCGCTTAGCCGTCAGCAGTTGTATCGAGATGAGGCGTGTTTACGGCAGTTATTCACATTACTGATCGCGGCCCATTATCAAACATCGCCTAACGACTTAGCCCGTCTTCTGGACGATGACGCCGGCTTAATCTTTGCTGGCTGGCTCAATAATAAGTTGGTTGCCGCGTGTGTGGTGAGCCAAGAAGGAGGAATAGATTGGCAAACTTGTCACGCGGTGGTCGCAGGGCAACGCCGGATAAAAGGGCATCTGTTTAGCCAATCGGTCGCCGCGCATTTGGGGCTCGCGGAGGTTCTGCACGACAGGCTCTGGCGAGTCCAACGCATTGCCGTGTCTGAGCCTTATCGACAGCAAGGCGTCGGTCAACGGTTGCTCGCGACCGTGAATAAACACGCGGCTGAAGCCTCAGTGGTCGGGGTCGGTGTTAGCTTCGGTGCAACCGCCGTGCTGACGCCGTTTTGGTTTAAGCAAGGATTTAAGCCGGTTAAATTGGGATTAAAACGCGATCAAGCCAGTGGGTGCTATTCGCTGCAAATGCTTAAGCCTATCCAGCCTTTGAAATGGTGTGATCAGGCGTTACGCTTATTTAGGCAAAACCTTCCCATTCAGATGCTCACGAGCCATCAACGGATGGAAACTGACATCGCTGCCTCTATCATTGCTGGGTTACCAACTGCACCGCTATCGGAGGAAGTAAGACAACAAATTGATGGATTTGTTGCCGGAGGGGTGGGGGTCGATGCTGCCCTCTCAAGCTTACAGGCTTGGTTATATCATCATATAGGTCGCGTCCAGAAAGACGACGAAAATACCACGTTACCCATTCTGGTTAGCCGTATTTTGTTAGGGTTGCCTTGGTCTGTTGTCTGCACCCGATATCTGCTGGCAGGAAAGAGGGATGCGGAATCCCGGATACGGAATTATATTCAAACACACATGACGACATGACCCATTTACACTGTAAACTGAACACGTGGCAGTGGCTTGGTTTACAGTGTAAACGCTGTCGCTTATTACGTTTATTTACACTGTAAATCGGTCTACTACCCTTCATTATGGGAGCCGTGCTGAGGGCGACTGAATTAATCCTATCCTGGTCACGTTTTTATCAGTGAACCTGCTCCCAAGCGGGATAAACCTGTATAATTTATTATAAATGAGACAATTGCGCACACTTGCATTAGATTTGGACTAATCTAATCAGTGACAACAGTCGAGTGCAAGCTCCTCGAGATGATGGAGCAAGCGCATTGCCAAGTGGTTTATCTGGCTAATAAGGCCGCCACAGGGATTAGATAGGCAGGAAGCGAGATGCTAGACGATATCCTCCGCGTCTCTCAGGATGGTCAGCGTGTATACTTATCGGCAGGGAAAGTCGAGCATACCAATGGCCAACCGATAGAGAAAAAACAAATCAAGGACTGGTTGGTGAGCAACCAAGTCGAGGGCTTTTTTTGTTTTGATGATACGATAGAGTCAGCATTAACCAAGTTAAACGCGTCGCCGGATGATGCTGAGTCGGAAGACTTCATTATTGCAGAACGCCGTGATGCAACCATCGAAGCGCGCATCGCCGACGATAAAATGACGGCCTATTTGATCGTTAACGGCGCGTGTGGCGGGCGTGGACTGAAAGCCGATGACATTCTCTCGACGCTGCGTGATGCCAATATCGTTCGAGGGATAAAAAAGCCGACCCTGCAAAAACTTCTCTCCGCGTCAGGAAAGCTCAAACCTGGTGAATACCTTGATGTTCCCGTCGCATTCGGTCGGCAGCCGGTTGCCGGCGAAGATGCGCACCTTGTCTATCTCATTGAAGATCCTGCCGAGCGTGTTCGCCGTCCCAAACAGCGTGAGGATGGAACCGTTGACATGCGTGATTTGGGTGAAATGGTGATGGTTAAGCAAGGACAGCCTTTAGCTAAACTGATCCCTGAAACATCGGGCTATGAGGGCTTTACTGTAACTGGGTCGGTGTTATCGACATCTTCCGGTAAGCCAATGACATTGACCGCGCACCCAGGCAGCGAGTTAAGTAACAAAGACCCTAATATTCTAGTGGCGACCATGGCTGGGATCCCACGGTTACAAAAAGACGGCGTGGCGGTCGATGATGCATTGAGCTTAGATGCGGTTGATGTCGGCACCGGGCATGTCAACTTTGAAGGCAGTGTGGTGATTAAAGGTGATGTTGAAGTGGGTATGAAGGTCACAGCATCGGGAACGGTCACCGTGGGAGGGGTAGTGGAATCAGCGACCATTACCGCTGGCGCAGACATTATCGTCCAAAATGGGATCATTGGTCGACAAGTCGCAGCAGACTCTGACATCAACTGCACCCTGGTTGCGGAGGGCAATATTGTCGCCAAGTTCGCGCAATATGCCACACTCTGTGCCAATCAAAACCTAGAACTTACCTTGCATGCGATGCATTGCAAAACGCATGTAGGGCAGTCAATCGTTATTAGTGATGCCACCAAGCGCAAAGGCACGTTGGCGGGCGGTAAGCATGAAGTGGGCGAAAAAGTCCAGGCGGTGATTATCGGCGCGAGCGCAGGGGCGCATACGTATATACATTGCTTTCCGCGTCTGCCAATACTTAAACGGGAACTCGTCAATTTAAATAAAAGCTGGGAAGAGAAAAGTGCCCAATTGGATAAGATCCAGGCGGCAGAGAAAAAGCTTGAAGCGATCCCAGAAGAGAAGCGTGACGCGGCCATGGTTGAAAGAATAAGCTCGACACGCGAGCACCTTTCTACCGCGCTAAGTGAAATAGAAGCCATGGTAGAAGAAACAGACGCAGCGATAGAGAGCGGATACCAAACGGCCAGTATCATTGCGACTAAGTCGCTACTTAGTCGTGTTCACTGTACTATCGGCGAAGAAAAGCACTTGGTTCACTCAGAGCACGGCCCATCACATCTATTTTATGATAATGCCGCGATTGAATTAAAACCGTATCAAGCCAATGGTTGATACTGGTTTACAGTGTAAACTGTTAGCCAACTTTACGGATTTTTCCTTCTTTTAAGGCCTGAAGCACTGCCTTTTTCGGTCCATCTGCGACCACACATCCTTCCTCCATCACAATAAGACGGTCAACCACATCCAGCATGCTGGTTTTGTGGGTACTGAGAATGAGTGTCTCCTCTCTGCGTAAATCTTTTAGCTGCGTTTTAATGAACTGCTCTGTGCGGTTATCCATCTGACTGGTTGGCTCATCGAGTAAAATCACAGGTGGGCGGCCTAAAAAGGCGCGAGCAATTGCAACGGCTTGTCGCTGTCCCCCAGACAATAAGACGCCACCTTCACCAACTTGTCTTTCTAGTCCTGAGGCATGGTATTGGGTAAAACTTAACACGCCCGAGCGGGCAGCGGCGTCCATAATATCAATATCATCGGCAAGTGGCTGGCCGAGGGTCATATTCTCTCTGATTGAGCCAAAGAATAGCGTCGGCTCTTGAGGGACAAAACCGACATTGCGACGAACGTCGATATAATGAAGTTGAGAGATATCGGTATCATCGATGGCAACCGAGCCTTGGGTGGGAGAATAAAGGCCGACTATCAGGCGGGCAAGCGTTGTTTTTCCTGAGCCCACTCGGCCAATAATACCGACTTTTTCGCCGGGATAAATGCGAAAGGACACTTGGCGTAAGGCGAGGGCAGTGGTGTTAGGGTAATGAAAGTCAACCTTATCGAGCTCAATTTTGCCACGCAGCATCGGGCGATGTAGATAACGCTTACCTTCGGTTTGTTCTGATGGCAATGCCATCAGTTGGTCGATGATATCGAGTGCTGATTTTGCTTGGTGATAGCGTGTCGAGAGCAAAGACAATTGAACCAAGGGCGCTACTGCTCTTGAGCTCAGCATACTTGCCGCAATCAATCCCCCCATTGTCAGTTCGCCCGCGGCTATTTGGTAAACACCAAATACAATCATACTGACGATGACAAACTGCTGAACAAAACTGGCCGAGTTATGGACTGAGTCTGTGAGACGGCGTGTTTTGATGCTCCAGTTTGCCATATGGGCCACCGCTTCTTCCCAGCGATACTGAAACTGACTCTCCGCCCCGAATATTTTAATGGTCTCAAGCCCTGACAGGCTTTCTATGAGGTTGGCGTTCTTTTGTGAAGACAGACGTGTCCCTTCCTCAATTGTGCGCCGCAGGGGCTTTTGAATTAGCCATGCATGGATGACCAATAACGTGACCGCAATGATAGGCACGATTACTAAAGGACCGGCGACAAACCAAATCACGAGCAAGAAGATGATGGCAAAGGGGAGGTCGATGAGGGTGGATATAGACGCCGAGGTAAAAAACTCGCGGATGGATTCAAATTCTTGCATATGCCGTGCAAAGGCCCCGACTGAAGGGGGCTTGGCGTCCATTCTTACCCCTATGACTTTGGCATATATGCGTGAAGAAATGAGTAAATCTGTTTTCTTACCTGCAATATCAATAAAGTAACTGCGCAGCAGTTTAAGGAGTAAGTCGAAGACAAAAATGACCAAAATCCCACTCGCGAGCACCCACAGTGAATCGAAGGCCAAGTTAGGCACGATTTTGTCGTAAACGAGGCGAGAAAATAGCGGCACACTAATCGCAAAGACATTGATAAAGAGTGAAGCGATTAAGACATCCCGATAAATATGACGTGATTGCCAGAGCGTGCCCCAAAACCAATGGCCCTCATCCTTCACCTGTGCTGTTGGCGCGCGTTCATCAAAGCGATATTGCTTTTTCAGCAAAAAAAGGCGCCCCAGATACGCATCGTTAAGATCATCAAGCATCACCCAACGCGGTGTCATATCCGCATGCGGCAAAACGATTTCCGCACGCCCCTTTTTCGCATCCATTTCTAGTACGACGCACGCGTCGTTATCTTTCATTAGCAAAATAGCCGGGCAGAGCAGCGAAGAGAGGCGCTCGAGTGGCATCGCTTCTTCTTTCGCGACAATCCCCGCACGTTCAGCCGCGCGGGGCAGTAAAAAAGGTGACAGGTAGCCGTCGGAGATGGGGAGCCCAGACACAAGGGCATCGGGGGAGTTCGCGTTACCGAAGTAACGCGATACATAAATCAATGATTGCAGAAGCGGATCTTTAACCATGGCTGTCCTGAGTATTATTGAAGATATAGCCTTGGAAACCATTGACGAACAGCTCGGAAAGGCGCGCAAGCTGTGCTTCTGTTTCCACGCGTGTCGCGATAGTAGTGATGTTTAAGTTATGCGCGGTACGACAAATGGATGCCAAAACATGCCCTTGGGCGTCGTCTTCTATATGACTGGTATAGGCAAAGTCTATTTTTACGTAATCGGGCTTAAAGCGTTGTAAGTAATCCAAAGACTGGAAGTTGCGGCCATAATTATCGACCCCAAATTGGAAGCCTGCTTGACGGATTTGATCGGTCAACAAGCCAGTGTGGTCAGCGTGACGGACA
Source organism: Salinivibrio sp. ML198 (assembly GCF_001996015.1). Lineage (NCBI taxonomy): Bacteria > Pseudomonadati > Pseudomonadota > Gammaproteobacteria > Vibrionales > Vibrionaceae > Salinivibrio > Salinivibrio sp. ML198. The sequence goes on along the minus strand of NZ_MUEZ01000023.1, from coordinate 26,474 downwards.
AAAGCGACCTCTGGGATCTCAAATAACAGTTGGCCTGCCAGTTTGCGGTGCTGGTACAAGGTTGTCCCCAACCAACGAATAAATGACGCATTGGTTACACTACTTAAGGTGAGGTTAACCGCCAATGGGCCGACGCTAGCGTCTTGAGACAAGGTTTTAATCACGTGAGTAATGACATATTTATCGAGGGTTTCACCCAGTTGGAGCTGCTCTACCGCCCCTAAAAAGTGGCCAGCGCCATAATAGTGCTCATCCTTTTCTATCGCGGAAAAGACCTCTTGATGCAACCGGTTTGATTCGCTGTCTGTGGCGGGTTGGTATTTGAACACAAACAGCTCTTTGGCCACGGCTTCATGAAGCAGTGCTTTCCATTGCTGTTTACCCATTGCAGCGTCACCGATAGATTGGTCAATCAGTACGACAGGGTGCTCCGGCGTATTGCGTGCCTGTGACAAGGCGTTATCCGCTTGTGACAGCAGCACACTGGCATCCTGATTTCCGCCGCCGTTGATGGCTAACCCCACTGCTACCTTAGGCGGCGTGAGACCGGTCGGATCCGCTTGCATGTCTACTACCATGGCGAGCACACTCTCGCCGAGTAAGCGCAAGTCATCGGGGTCTGAGTTAGGCGCTAGGATCACAAATTCATCTTTGCTCAAGCGCGCAGCTGTCATGCTGTCGTCGCTGATAATCGTGGTGGTGAGGTTATTCGCAAATTGCTCAACAATACGATCCCCAGATTCGAAGCCTTGGTTTTTATAGGCCTCTCCAATGAGATCCACTTTGATTAAGACCATACCGCCAACACCCGATTCAGTTAACCAAGATTTAAGCTGGCCAACATAGAAGCTGCGGTTGCCAAGGCCAGATACCGCATCTCGGTAGGCGGTTTTACGTAACCTATCGGCTTCTTTTGCCTGTTGTTCAAAGTAGTGTTTGAGCTGATCGGTCATGACATTAATGGCACTGACCACGGTTTTTAGCTCTGTCGTGGGAGGGAGCGGAATGGGATCACCAAACTTGTTTTTGGCGATTTCGCCTGCTTTAGCCGTAATACGGGCAAGGGGTCTCAGCGATCGCTGTAATTGCCAACCAATGATCACGGACGCGACCAAAAAGATGATTGCCAAAATTGTCCCTAACTGGACAAATGATTTCCACAGTTGCTTATACGCATAACCTGGATGCGCGACCACTTCGACTTCGGCAAGCTGCATCCAACCACTGGTGATGGTTTGTTTTTCGGTGATCACAGGGAAAACATCGAGGTCGATAAACCACTGGGGCACACCCTGGATTTGTACGGGATACTCGCGAACAATCTCACTGTTATCTGACAGCAAGGTCAGATTAACTTCGCGGTAAAAACCGCCATCAAAAAACGCATTGATCACCGACTCGGCGGCGACTTTATCATCCGATTCTAAGTAGGGTGCTAAGGCTAGCCCCATCGAATTCACCGTGTTGTTGACATCAGAGGTTTGCTGATTGAGTAAAAAGTTGCGTGTGGTATTCAGCTCGATACCGAAGACGGCCAGCACTATGCAGAAGAAAATCACTAGCATCCACGAGAATATTTGATTGAATAACGTCATCGGTGTTTACCTATCAAATTGTCTAATCGGTTTTTGCATCTTTAAGGTGTCGATACGGCTACGTAAATCGTTCCAAAGGCCAAGCCGGGAAGCGTTGCCTGCAAGCTCGCCTTGGCCGCGTTCTTTCATTAACCATAGTCGGCTACCATTGAAGCTATATATTGGCAGTAGATCGCGTCGTAACGACGCACGTTTAATTGTTGGATCTAAGTTATCGAGTAGCAACGGCTCGGATGATGGCGTTGGGTAATACGCAACGACCATATGAAATTGGTCGAGACGGATTGCTTTTACGTACACCAGGCGCAGTTTTTTATCATCAATGCCTAATTCGCGAAGAGAAAAATATTTTGCAATACTAAAGTCTTCACAATCACCGGCCGCTGCGCCAAGAAACTCTAAGGGCGTTGCCCAATAGTCTTTTTTTCCCCATAAGTCGATATCATCGACAAAATACAGCTGATTAAAAAAATCGTTCACTTTGCGCAGCTTTTCTAGCTCTGACACGCCTTGCGTATTTTCCACCATGTTGCGCCATGCCGTGACACGCTTACCCGCGCGTTCACCATAAAAACTCGACACTTGCCCCACCCAGCGTGACTCTTTGGTGGTCAGGCTCATCGCGCTGAGAGAGAGCAACAAACATAACCCGGCAATATGCCATTGCTTCATAAATATTTTCGCTTTAAGACTGAGGTCGACGCGTGAAGATGGTCCATGCTTTCTCGACATCCCCTTTAAAATTCAATACTTCACCACTGACTCGCCGATACTTATCGGCCGATTCACTACCATGCTTAGCGTCCGTCTCTCCTTTGGCAACCACGTCGATTCGTTGTGGTGTAATGCCACGATCGATAAGCGCACGTTTAACAGTCATTGCTCGACGATAAGAGAGCGCGTGATTGTAGGATGTCGAACCGTCCGCACTGGCGTGACCGGTTAAACGGAGCTCAGTATCAGGGTAATTCATGAGAAAGTCTGCCATAGCGTCGATATCGGTTATAGCGTCGGTCGTCACTTTTGCGGTATCGAGGGCAAAGAACACATCGATTTGTCGTGCTGATGCGGTGGGTGACGGGTGCTCGCTGGTAGGTTGAATGTAATTGGGACAGCCTTGATTATCAACGACGGCGCCGCGTGGCGTATTGGCGCATCTATCACGGGCGTTGATCACGCCATCTTGATCACTGTCGGTCACGTCATGAATTTGCTTGGCCGTAGGGGGCGGAGAGAGTGCCACCGTACATCCGGTTACGAGCACAAGAATGAGGCTCAGTCCGAATACTTTCATTCCGTTTCTCCTTCTGTCCCTTGCCACTGTTCGGGTAAGGATACTCTCAACGCTTCCAATAAATGACCGGTATTGTTGAGTAAACGATACTGTGCAAGCAAATGATCATAGTTTGCGTTTAGGTAAGCGCGCCTCGCCTCTAGTAACTCGTTTTCAGTATTTAGCAGGTCGAGCAGCGTTCGTCGTCCAATTCTAAATTGTTTTTCATACGCTTGCACTGTATCCGAAGCGGCATCAACTTGCTGCTGCAAAAGGACTTTTTGTTGCTCAGTGAGCTGAAACGCACTCCAAGCTAATCGGGTGCTTTCTTCCAATTGCCGATAGGCGTTATCAAAGATATCTTTGGTTCGATTTACCTCATAGGCGCCTCGTCGGATATCGGCTTGATCGCTACCGCCATTAAACAGTTGGTAACGCACGCGTAGCATGGCGCTAAATTCATCACTAAAATCATCCACGCCGCTGACTTCATCCGCCCAAGTTTGGCTGACTTCTAGACTGATGTTTGGGTGGTGCGCCCCTTTAAATTGTTGATACTGTGATTTTGCCGCTTCAATATCGTAACGCGCCAGCTTGAGTAGCGGGTTACGTTTGACGGCTTGTTCAAGGGCACTCTCCAGTGAGGTTGGGAGGCGAGCGTCATCAATAACGGGTTGGACAGGATTGTTTGCGGGCTCGCCAACCACGCGAAAAAATGCGGTAAAGGCATCCTCTAGGTTGGTTTCAGCGGATAAGAGGTTGGCTCGGGCCCGTGCAACACGCGCTTGGACTTGGGAGAGATCGGCCGTTGAGCCGATCCCCGTATCTGCTCGGCGACGAATATCAGACAGAATCTCCTCATGTACCGTCATATTCGCGCTAGAGAGATCTAGCACCTGCTGGGCTTTAAGTATCTCAAGATACACTTCTGCAACCTGGAGTGCTTTATCGGAGGCATCGGAACGCAGTTGAAAGCGCTGGCTCTCAGTCTCATAACGATTACGAGCAATGTTGTTGTGTGTTTGTCCATCCCACACTAATTGCCGAACGTTGAGGGTGGCATCTTTTCTCGCAAAATCGAGGTCATCTTGCGCTTGTGTTGTATCATTATCGATGCGTTCGTAGCCAATCCCCGCATTCAAATCAACGTCGGGTAGATAGTCGCCCTCACTGGCCTTTGTTCTCTCATGAAGGCTTTGTAGCTGATGAAATGCGCCACGCAACTCAGGATCCGTGGCCAGCGTTGTCACTACGGCTTGCTCAAGGGACTGGCTATGAGCCGGGGCGACTAATCCAATTGTAAGGGCGATGAACCAAAATGGTTGCCAAGGAAAGTGGTAAGCCATAAAGCCTGTTGCCTCTTTATTCGCGCAATGCTGTTTTTTGCGCGCGCGTAATGGGATTAAGTAAGTAATCCAAAACCGTGCGTTTACCCGTGATAATGTCGACGGAGGCTGTCATGCCTGGAATTATGGGTAAGCTTTTTTCTGTGCCCAAGCTGTCTTTTTCGGCACGTATTTTGGCGAGATAAAAACTGTTTCCCTCTTCGTCTTCGATGGTATCAGCACTGATGGTTTCAAGCTTGCCATCCAGTCCGCCATAGACGGTAAAATCGTAAGCGCTGAATTTGACCACGGCATTAAGGCCTGGACGTAAGAAAGCAATATCTTGAGGGGCAATTTTCGCCTCAATCAAGAGGTTATCCTCGGACGGTACGATTTCTATAATGTCCATACCTGGTTGGATGACACCGCCTACTGTGTTGACGTGCAGCTTTTTAACCGTTCCATTGACAGGCGAGGTTACGACGGTGCGTGAGACTTTATCCTGTAATCCAACACGCCCTTCAGACATCGCGGCAATTTGCTTCTCTACTTGGTTGAGTCGCTCTTGCTGGTCGGTGCGAAACGTTAATGCAACATCAATACGTTGGAAAACAGCTTCGCGCAATGAGGAGACCACGGAAGGGAGAGAAAGCTGCGCTGAGGATAACTCACGCTGAGTATCATTTAATTGGCGCTGGAGCTTGAGTAAGTCGATTTTGGGGACAACGCCTTCATCGGCAAGCGGGCGTGTGATATCGAGCTCCTCTTGCGCGAATGCTTGGCTTTGTTCGAGATTCGCGATTCGAGACTCCAATTCGACAAGCTCTTGTTCCTTTTGCCGGATTTTTTGCGCGGTCACATAGAGCTGATTTTGAATATTAGAAAGCTGTTCTTGATATCGCGCTTGTGTCTGCGTGATCAAGTTTGGGCGTGTCGTGGTAAAGACGTCCGGAAACAAGAGTGGTTGGCGCTCAAGCAGAATACTTTCTCGCCATTGCTCAAAAGGCACGGTTTCATCGACACGAATAGCGGCGAGCAACGCTTGCAGGCGCAACCTATCTGCGCGTAGACCGAGCAACTCTTGTTCTCTTTCTCGGAAATTGGCGCGAAAGAGGGTATCGTCAATGAGGATAAGCCGTTGCCCTTTATTCACTTTGTCGCCTTCTTGGACTAAGAGCGCTTTGACCAAGCCCCCCTCAAGGTTTTGCACGACTTGAAGCTGTGAAGAGGGGATCACTTTTCCTTGTCCGACGGTCACTTTATCGAGCTGTGCTTGTGATGCCCAGGCCGTGGCGACAATCAAAAATAGCACGATAGTCCATAGCAAAACGCGAGCACTTTTCGGCGTGTTGAGCAAAAGTGCGGCCGTCTTGTCATCGATGTAATCGAGGTGCTCATCTCGGGGCAAGCTCGCGCGAGATTTATCACGTATCGCCATCTGACCCCCATCGGGTGTTTCACTTCCTTCAAGCTTAGTCTATGGTGCTGATTTTTTGCAGACTTTCTCACTCTCCGAGTGGGCCAGCGCGATGAGAATATAGACCGCTCACGTCGCCAAGCCTGAGCAATGAAAAGCGTCGAGGTCATTGATCCCTGTTTCTGTCGCCACGGTAATAAATTGCACTTGTGTATCGTTAGGTACCTGCGCAAAATAGCTGAAAATAAACGAATTGGAGAAAGCAATGGAGTTGTCAGATATTCGAAGAGAATACACCCAAGGGGGATTGCGTCGTGACGATTTACCCGACGCGCCTATGGATTTATTTGGCCAGTGGTTACAACAAGCCATTGATACCCAAGTGCCTGATCCAACCGCAATGACTGTCGCCACTGTCGATGAAGATGGGCAACCTTTTCAGCGCATCGTTTTGCTTAAAGACTTTAATCAAGAGGGGTTTGTTTTTTACACCAACTTGGGGAGTCGCAAAGCGCTACATTTGAAAAAAAACAGCAAGATTAGTTTGCACTTTCCTTGGCATTTTATTGAGCGACAAGTCCATATTATGGGTGAGGCGGAGCCTCTGAGTAAAAAAGAGGTATTTAAGTATTTCACTTCCCGCCCCAAAGAAAGTCAGATCGCGGCATGGGCAAGCAAGCAAAGCGAACGCTTATCAGCACGCTCGGCGTTAGAAGGCAAGTTTTTAGAGCTGAAAAAGCAGTTCGAGAAAGGGGAAGTGCCTGTCCCTACATTCTGGGGCGGCTATCGAATCAAGCCCCAAAGTATTGAGTTTTGGCAAGGTGGCGAGCACCGCTTGCACGACCGTTTCTTATATCAGCGCCAAGAGGGTAATCGCTGGGCGATTGAGCGCCTAGCGCCGTAGCTTGTGACGCGACCTTGACGATAGCGGTGGGAGACGCCATCTCGTCCTCCCAGAATGACGGCGAGATGGCGCACGGTTGAGTTGGGGGCTGCTTGGTTAATCTCGCAGCACCACAGACAATTGTTGGGTTAATAAGCTTTCGGGAATCGCGGAGCCAAACCCTTGCGCGATCGCATGCTCTAATAAACCTGCTTTGGAGTCGACATCGAACTTTTCGCGTAAATGCGCAAAGTGGTTCTCAATGGTTTTGACGGACACCGACAATGTCTGTGCGATCAATTGCGGTTTCTTACCATGCAGATGAAGGAAAAGGACCTCCCGCTCTCGTGACGTCAGGTGTACCTGAGAGTCACTATGGTGATGATCGCACAAGGTTTGTTCAGGGTGGGTGACGGCACGGCACACCCAATGCCCGACTTCTAAAATAGCGGTATCACTGAGCTCCTGGCCACAGAACATGACCCCACAAATATGCCCCTTTTCATTGAACCAAGGCGTTTTGGTAAACAGGTGCGCATGCCAACGGCCATTGGCATAAGGATGAATATCGAGCACACGGAGTCGCTTGCCTGTTTTCATCACATATTGGTCTTGCGCTTGAAATTGATCGGCGCAACGCGTGGTGGGGCAGGGCATATCATGGTCGGTTTTGCCTATGCAGTCTTGCGGTTGTGTAAGGCCCATGAGGCGGCAGTATTCACTATTGGCGTAGACAAACACCGACTGAGTATCTTTGCAGCCCCAACAGCCAGGTAATTGCTCTAGCATAGACAGAGCAGGGGGAACGTGACTCATATTGCTTACCCATTCATTGTTATTATTATTGGACGCAAGCGCCCATCAAGATATAGAAAAACGGACAAGCTATTGGAGCATAAAAAAAAGCCGGCATAAAGCCGGCAAAGACAAGATTTCCCTTTCAGGACATATCCTGTACGACGTGTAGAAGAGGTTGTCGAGATACCAAGCGGATGTCTGAGGGTAAGTGACGACGCTGGTATCTGACTGCACCTAACAGTGTTAGGAACTGCTATAAACGCATTCATCGGGACAAATCGCGTTTACGGGGTTTACTATATCCAGAAGACTAGACGTTGGGTAGGGGGGATTTGACCTATTGACATCGAATCAAGCAACTTAATATAAAGATTGTTGGTTTTCGCCCGTTCAAGCAGGCTTGATCTTTTTTAGGTTGTGTCGGTGTCTAGGGTCAAAAGCATCAAGACAAAATGGCTTGCCCCCACACAAAAAACGCCGCTACGGATAGCGGCGTTTGTTTCTACCATGGTGACGAGATTAAGGAGTTTTGATATCTCGCACCACGCGGAACCCAAGGTAGTTAGCGCTGGTGTTTTCGCCTAACTCCAAACGCTCGGAAACGCGTGAGCGTTGAGGTGAAAAGTTCCACGCACCGCCGCGAGCGACAGGCGTATCATTGCTCACCCACTCCCAAACATTCCCCGCGGTGTCATAAACACCGAATGGGTTAGGCGGAAAGCTTTTAACCGGTGAGGTGCGGTCGTTTGACCATACTGTGCCGCTCCAGCCTGTATTGGCGTTGCCGACACCGATTTCATTGCCCCACCAGTAATCGCTTTCCGTGCCACCACGGGCGGCCACTTCCCACTCAACATCGTTTGGAAGTGCGTAGCGCTGCCCCGTTTGTTGGCTTAGCCACTTGGTGTAAGCCTCGGCATCATCTTTATTCACACAAACGACCGGAGAGTCAGCCGCTTGATCAAAGCCGGGTTGACGCCAATCTGTCTCTAGGCTTTGGTTGATCTCGCCATTCACCAGCATATTGCAGCCATTGCCTTGTTCGGCCGCGGTGACATAACCGGAGGCTGTCACAAAGGCGTCAAATTGCTCCACCGTGACGGGCGTTGCGCCCATCGCAAATGATTGCTGAATAGCCACATTTTCACGTGCATCTGGCCCTACTTTGTATTCGCCAGCGCCGATCACCACCATTTGCGGTGCTTCGAGATTATTGGCAACAGGGTCAGTGAATTTTTTACCTGGGCTTGGCGGCTGATTAGGCTGCTCTTTCAGTTTGGCCCACACCACTTGATCTTTACCGAGGTAGACTTCGCGATCATAAGGCACAAAACCAGGTTTAGTGACCGTTAGGTCATGATTGCCCACTGGCAGCATGAGTTCTACGGGCGTACTTCCGTATGACACATCATTAATGGTCACACTGTCATCGTAACGATTAGACCGTATTGTCACGTTAACCCAGCGTTTCGCCTGCTGTTTACGATTGGCTTGCTGCTGTGCTTGGGTGGTTTCAACACAGTATCTGTCTTCAAGATCAAGCAGTCGACATGCCGCCGTTTTATCAGGACGGCTTACCAGCTCCGCTTTAATACGCGTTGTGTAGTCCATGCCACCGGTAAAGCCTGCGTCAACAACTTCACTGTTAGTGACGTGGATATTAAACGCGACTTTATCGATGTTTTGCTTCACTGCATTGGATTCGGTGACAAAGTCCGTTACCTGGCCTCGGAAGTCACGAATCGCTTTTTGCATGGTCAGCGTCTCACCTTGGTTCGCGCACGCCGACAATGTCATGTTGGGCGAACAGGTCAAGCTATGGACAACTTCAATAGTGTCTTTTTGGGTGAGCTCTTTACGTAGACGTTCCGCGCGTGCTTCGCGCATGGCCTCATGTAAATTCTCAAGGGTTGTTGCCAATAGTGCTTGTTCTCGTTCAAGTTTCGCCAGTCGTTTCTTCTGCTCAATAATGGCGGACTCGTTGGCAGCTTGTGTTTGCTGATGGTTGTTCACCTGCTGCCATGCTTGTTGGTAGGCCTGCTGATACGGGCTGATATCTGTGCTCGGATCGGCAATTAAATCCTGAAATTTCGCATCCAGCTCTGCTTTAGCATTACTGCGTTTGCGTTTCAGGTTGCTCAGCTCATCTTCTAACGTCGCGCGCTTGACCAAAAGGTCATCCAATTTCGCCTGCTGCAGAGCCAGTTCATCGTTTCGAGCCTCCAACGTATCTTCTTTATCGCGGAGTTTCTCAACCAACTCACTGACCGGATCGAGATTATCAGCGGAAGACGCGTTTTCAGCGAACGCCAACTCGGTTAGCAGTAGGGGAGGGAGCGCTAAGCATAACGCTTTTATATATTTCGTTGTCATAGTTCCCTTGCTTACGCATGTCGCAATAATAATACCTATGTCCAAAAAGTAGACTATCACGGAAACCCGCGTTGCCACGCAAACCGTGCTAATTATTTGACGGCAGTCAGCATTCTGCGACGTGATCGGTGCAACTGTGCTCATGGTTTTTATGTTTATGCGAGATTACCTTAAGCGGTGGCTTGCTTCAAATAAGATTGCGTGAAGACACGATAAAACGGAAGAATGATCAAGGTGTTGATCCCCTTTGATCGCCTCGAAACAATGATCAAGTCAGTGAGGCTTTCATCGAACAAGGTTTAAGTGTTTGAATTTTATATTTTTTATCTATTTTTGTGGTGGTTTTTTTATCGCGTTACATCCGGCTTTCATCCGATCAACAAGAAATACATGAGGGATCCTTCGCATTTTTAGCGTCAAAATGACAGAGGCCGTAAAAAATGCACTACTTGATCATTGTTCCGTAAAGTTGAGAATAAGCACATAGAATCCAGTCGCACACGGGTGATAAGCGTGCCAGAATGAGGAAAAGGTACTTGAATGTTTGGCGGCAAACCCGTAATCCGCACCGAGAGGGATAGCCATGGTGGTGAAAACACCCAAAGTCTCTGAAGTGATCGCCTTGCCTCGGCAACAGCTTCACCATAGCCATGAGTACAAGCAGGTCGTGATTGGTCTGCAAGGGCAAACGGAATTCGATGTTGATGGGCGTGGCAGTCTGGTTGGCCCAGGCCAAGGCTGTTTGGTGGAGGAATCACACGAGCATGCATTTACCGGGGTTGGACGTAATGAAATTCTGGTGATTAATCTTCCATACCAAGAATGGGTGGGACATGCGTCCATGCATGACAACATTGCGCGTTTGTTTAGTCGCGAGCCTTACTTCCAACTCGACACTCACGCGCAAATGCTGATCAAGGCGCTGACCGCAGAGATGATCGCCAACCCGTCTGATTTGCTGCTTAGCCGCGCTTGTGCGGATACGCTGATGTGCGTGTTACATCGCCATTTCCGTGATCATGTTTCGCCGCGACGTGATGGTCACCGTTTAAACATGGATATCATTGACCGTTATATTCATCAGCACATCAGCCGCAAAATCTCGGTGGCGCAGTTAGCGGGCAGTGTTTTTCTGGCTGAAAGCCAATTCCACCAGTTATTTAAAGAGCAGGTGGGCACCACGCCACATCAATATGTGCTTGAAAAACGCTTTGCCTTAGCGAAACAACTGATTAAAGAAAGTGAATTGACCATGGCACAAATTGCCGATAGCTGCGGTTTCTCTAGCCAAAGCGGTTTCACTAATGCATTTTCTCGCTATTTTGGCCTTTCTCCTGCCAAGTTTAAGGGCTCGGTTTAAGCTTGGCCCGATGTGCTTTCGCCGTCTCAGGCATCAATAATATGCACTTCATTTGTTATGCCATTATGGCGATCGACAGCTTTATTTGTTAATCATCGGAGGATTTTGCAATAATGCCGGTGTATTTTGTAAGACCCTACTGATAGACCACGCATAGAATCGATCGCAAAGTAACAATGACGTAACATTTTTCCTGCCCGAGTTTGGGAGGACGTGAGTGAGGATACCACTATGTTTAAAGCCATCGATGCTATGCAGCCCTCGTTTATCGAGCGCCCACTAGCGCAGATCTGGTCTGAAATCTCTCCGCTGTATTGCGTTGACGAAAGCCTATGGCTTCAACAGTTAATTCCCTTAGCGGAAGCCACTGACAGTGAGCGTGAGCAAACACGTCGTCAAGCCACGCAGTTGATTGAGCAGGTACGGGCGGATAAAAAAGCCGTTCAAATGATTGATGCGCTCTTGCTTGAGTACAGCCTGGATACCCGTGAAGGGATTTTGTTGATGTGTCTGGCTGAAGCGCTGATGCGCATCCCTGATTCGCACACCGCCGATGCACTTATCCGCGATAAACTGAGTGTTGCTGACTGGAAAGCCCATTTGCGCCACTCTGACTCCCTGTTTGTTAATGCCTCAACGTGGGGACTGATGCTCACCGGAAAAGTGGTGACTTTGGATGAAAGCACCGAAGGGAAACCAGCCTCTGTTATAAACCGTCTTGTTAACAAAATGTCCGAGCCGGTGATTCGCCAAGCCATGCATCAGGCGATGAAAATCATGGGCCACCAGTTCGTGCTTGGCCGTGATATTGATGAGGCGCAAAAGAACGGTGAAGGCCCCCGCAATAACGGCTTTACCTACTCATTCGATATGTTAGGGGAAGCGGCACTCACTCAAGAAGATGCTAAAGCCTACTTAGCGGACTACTTACAAGCCATTGAATCTGTGGGCGAAGCCAAATCTAGCTACCAAGGTCCATCGCCGTCGGTGTCGATTAAGCTGTCGGCTTTGCATCCGCGCTATGAAGCAGCCAACTACGATCGCATGATGAACGAAATGTTCGACACTGTGTTGGTACTGCTCAAGCGTGCCCGTGAAAAAGATGTGGCGATCACCATTGATGCTGAAGAAGCGGATCGTCTAGAACTCTCGCTAGCCCTATTTGAAAAGCTATATCGCGATCCTGTGGTTCAGGGCTGGGGTAAATTTGGTTTGGTGGTGCAAGCCTATTCAAAACGTGCGCTCCCTGTGATTACTTGGTTAGCGGCGTTAGCAAAAGAGCAAGGTGATGTGATCCCAATGCGCTTGGTAAAAGGGGCGTACTGGGATAGCGAGATTAAACTGTGCCAGCAAGGTGGACACCATGGCTATCCGGTATTCACCCGTAAAGAGGCGACTGATGTCTCATATCTCGCCTGTGCCCGTTTTCTGTTGAGCGAGCATGTCCGCGGCCTCATTTATCCGCAATTTGCCAGTCATAACGCCCATACCATTGCCGCGATAGCCTCAATGGCATCCCATCAAGACTTTGAGTTCCAGCGCCTTCATGGCATGGGTGACGCGCTGTACAACCATGCAAAAGCCTTATTTAACACCGAGGTGCGCATTTATGCCCCAGTGGGCAGCCACAAAGACTTGCTCCCTTATTTGGTGCGTCGCTTACTGGAAAATGGCGCAAATAGCTCGTTCGTTCACCGTTTGGTCGACGCGCGTTGCCCGATTGATGATCTTATCGCCGATCCTGTCGATACATTGCGTGCCAATCAAACACTGCATAACGATCGTATCCCCTTGCCGTTAGATATCTTTGGCGCGTCGCGTAAGAACTCTCAAGGCGTAGCCACTGATATCGACTCAGAATGGCAACCATTCACTGCAAGCGTTGCGCCTTTTATGAGCGCGTACCAATGGCAGGCCGGCCCCATTGTCAATGGCCAGCGTCTGGCTGGCGATACGCATCCTATCGCTGCGCCTTATGATCGCGAGGAGCCTGTCGGCCAAGTTGACTGGGCGACGTCTGATCAGGTGAACAATGCACTCGATATTGCCGCGAATGCTTACCCAGAGTGGTCGAAAACAGCGGTTAGTGAGCGTGGTAAGTACTTACTTGACCTGGCTGATAAACTCGAAGCGAATTTGGGTGAATTGGTGGCGATTTGTCATCGCGAAGCCGGTAAAACGATTCACGACAGCATTGATGAAGTGCGTGAAGCGGTCGACTTTTTGCGTTACTACCCCGAGCAGGCCGAAGCGTTGCAGGGCGAGCCGCTTTCATACACAGGCTTTGACGGCCAGATACAGTCCGTAAGCTATCAAGGTCGTGGCGTATTTACCTGTATTAGCCCGTGGAACTTCCCATTGGCTATCTTCTTGGGGCAAGTCAGTGCGGCGCTGGTAGCCGGTAATACCGTGGTGGCAAAACCGGCAGAGCAAACCTCCATTATCGCTTATCGCGCGATTGAGTTGCTACTTGAAACCGGGATCCCAGCTGGCGTCATCCAACTGCTCCCGGGCAGTGGACCTGTGGTGGGTGCGCCATTGACCGAAGACAGCCGCATTGCCGGTGTGGCATTCACAGGGTCAACGCCTACTGCTCAGCGTATCACACGTACATTGGCTGAGCGTGACGCTGATCCTGTGCCTGTGGTGGCAGAAACCGGCGGACAAAACGCTATGCTGGTAGACAGTACCGCATTACCTGAGCAAGTGGTGCGTGATGTATTGCGCTCAGCGTTTGCGTCCGCGGGTCAGCGTTGTTCAGCCCTGCGTGTTCTCTACATTCAAGAGGATATTGCAGACCGTGTAATTAGCCTGATTAAAGGCGCAATGGCTGAGTTGTCGGTGGGGCGACCAGAGCGCCTTTCTACCGATGTGGGTCCGGTGATTGATCAAACCGCGAAAGACAAATTGCTTGCTCACATTGAACAAATGAAGCGCAGCGGCAAATTGGTCACCCAAGTCCCGCTCTCGTCTGAGTGTGATAAAGGCACCTTTGTCCCGCCAACGGCCTTTGAAATTCGCAGCATTGACCAGCTGAGCGAAGAGCACTTTGGTCCGATTTTGCACATTGTTCGTTATCGCGCAAACGAACTCGACAAAGTGATTGATGATATCAACCGCACTGGTTTCGGTCTGACAATGGGTGTGCATAGCCGTAATGAAACCACATGTGCTCATATTGAGCACCGAGCGCGCGTGGGTAACTGCTATGTAAACCGCGATCAAGTCGGCGCGGTAGTTGGGGTTCAGCCATTTGGTGGCCGTGGCCTGTCAGGCACCGGCCCGAAAGCGGGCGGACCACATTATCTCTACCGCTTTACACAAGCGTCAGTAAACGTTCAATAAGTCGGTTGGTATCAAGATCAGGAGAAGCGTGATGGAGCAATTAAATAACGTTTTAGAGCAGTGTGACGCGGTATGGGAAGACTGGAACGATCAAACCGTTGCTGGCCGCATCACTTTACTACAGCGGTGGTCTGAAACCGTTGCCGCACGGGGCGATGACTTTGCCCAAGCGGCGAGCATGATCCGTTTTCAGTGCGACAGCGCAGAGCGGCTGCTCAACAAAGTACATGAATTACCAGGGCCAACGGGGGAAACTAACGAGCTCTATACCGCCGGGCGTGGCACCGTCGCGGTGACGGGCGATGCCTCGCTGACGTCCGTTGCCTTATGTGGCCAGTTAGCCGCCGCCTTGGTCGCTGGTAATTGTGTGGTAGTGAGTGTTGAGGGCACTCACGCTGATATGGTCGACGCTGTACTGGCCGACCTCATTAAAGCCGGATGCCCAGACCGTGTGGCGGTTCGCGTTGGTATTGACGCGCTCAGCGATCTGCTGGTTCATCCGCATATCGTCGGGTTGGCAACGACAGGGGAGGACGCACATGTGCGACATGTCAATCGCCAGCTCGCACAACGTAAGGGTGTGATTGCCACACTGGTTGCGGAAACTGACACGGCTGACTATCCCGTGATCGGCACGCCTGACTATGTGTTGCGTTTTGTGACCGAATGCACCCGAACCATAAATATCACTGCTGTAGGTGGTAATGCCACGCTTCTGGAACTCGGCAGTGGTGAACATTAACTTTCCAGAAATGGCCCCGGTTGGGGCCATGTAATTGAGGGACAGATATGATAGACAATAGCTATGCCATCAGTGCAACCTTTCTGGCATATCTCATCATGATGCTTGCCATTGGTGTATATGCCTACAAACGCACATCCAACTCCGAAGACTACTTCCTCGGGGGGCGTTCTTTAGGCCCATGGCCTGCTGCATTGTCAGCGGGTGCATCAGATATGAGTGGTTGGTTGCTGCTTGGCCTTCCTGGCTATGCCTACGCTGCGGGAATGGAATCACTTTGGTTAGCAGGCGGTTTGCTGTTAGGGACTTACCTGAACTGGTTAATTTGTGCCAAACGCCTGCGTACATACAGTATTGAAGCAGATAACGCATTGACGTTACCGGAGTTTTTTGCCCGCCGTTTTGAAGATAAATCAAAACTGCTGCAAACCATCTCTGCTTTCTTCATTTTGCTTTTCTTCCTTTTCTACACCAGCTCCGGCTTGGTTGCAGGCGGCAAACTCTTCACCACGGTGTTTGGGTTTGATTACACCACTGCGGTGGTCATTGGCACCATCTGTGTTGTGTCTTACACCTTGTTCGGCGGCTTCTTGGCGGTATCTTGGACTGACTTGGTACAAGGTTTGTTGATGGCGGCAGCCCTGCTGATTGTGCCTTTCGTGATCATGGACGGGAGCATCTTTAAGCTTGGCAGCGATGTGGCGGCTGTTAACCCTGAGTTGATGACGCTTTGGCGTGATGTTGAGGGCGAGCCGCTATCTTGGATCGGCATTGTATCGCTGGCCGCATGGGGACTGGGTTACTTTGGACAGCCACATATTTTGGCACGTTTCCAAGCCACCCGTTCAAACAAAGACATCACTACCGCGCGCCGTATAGCCGTTGGTTGGTCTGCGCTGTCAATGTTTGGTGCGGTGCTTATCGGGCTGGTGGGCATTTTGTACGTACAAAACGACATGACAGCCGATCTGAAGGATGGCGAGAAAATCTTCATGCTTCTCGTTAACGCGGCATTCCACCCTGTTATCGCAGGTATCCTGCTTGCCGCCATTTTGGCTGCGATCATGAGTACCGCGGATTCACAGCTACTGGTTTCGTCGTCTGCGTTAGCGGAAGATTTCTATAAGCAAGTGTTCCGTCCTGATGCTTCTACGCAAGAAGTGGTGATGGTTGGTCGCGGCGCTGTTATCTTACTCTCGGCGATTGCGCTTGGCTTAGCGATGGATCCAGAAAGCTCAGTCCTCGGCCTCGTGTCGTATGCATGGGCGGGCTTTGGGGCTGCCTTTGGCCCAGCACTGCTGCTCAGTCTGTTCTGGCGTGACATGAACCGTAACGGTGCACTGACAGCGATTTTGGTCGGCGGCGTGACAGTTGTGGTATGGAAACAGCTTTCAGGCGGCATTTTCGATTTGTATGAAATCGTTCCTGGCTTTATCTTTGCTGGATTGGGCGCGATTGTGGTGAGTAAAGCAACCGGTGGCCCAAGCGAGTCGGTATCAAAACAATACGAGTCTTATGAAAAGAGCTTAGAAACCATGGCCTAAGCCTTGGCCATAAAGCCTCTATTCAAAGCATCGTATAAAGGAGCGCATTCGCGCTCCTTTTTTCTTTGGCGTTCACGTTTAGGATGGCTGTGACTCGTGTCCGCTACGTTGGCGCACACAGTTCCGTCCGTCACGCTTGGCACGGTACAAGGCTTGGTCAGCTTGCTTGAGGCCATCGACATAATCGCTAGCCTGATGATTGCCAGCCACACCAATGCTGACCGTCACTTTTAATGACGGCGCAATGTCGTCAAGGGTCAATGCCGCGATACGACGGCGTAATCCATCAAAGTAGTGATAACCATCGGCCGGTGTCCCTGCAAACAGTAACGTAAATTCCTCGCCGCCCCAGCGGGCGATATGACTTAATTGCTCGCGTTCTTTATCTAAAAAGCTTCCGATTCGTTGGATAATCTGGTCGCCAACCAGGTGTGAATGCTGATCGTTGATGCGCTTAAAATGATCAATATCTAAAATCGCTACTTGCAAGGGCTGCCCCGACTGGTTGGCTTCATCAAAGGCCAGGTGCCAGTATTCGTCAAAGGCGCGTCGATTCGCAAGGCCGGTTAATGCATCCTCTTTCGACATACGTTCAAAATCGTCAGCTTGCGCTTGTAGCGCGTGTGTTTTCTCTTCCACCAGCGCTTTTAGCTGCGCCTCTTTTTGTTGCATTCGGCGGATTCGCCACATAAAGGCGCCGTAGGCGAGGGTGACTAAGGCCAAGAACCCCAGCGCACGTATATCTGACCGTTGCCAAAGCGAGGGGGTCACACTGAAGCGATAGCTAAGCACATCATCACTCCAGTTGCTATAGGGGTAGCGAGCACTGACTTTAAAGGTGTAGTCACCCGGTGGTAAATTCGTATATTCGGCAATATGGTTTTCGTGACGGTAGGCCCATTCAGACTCAAAGCCCTCTAGTTGGGTGCGGTACTGGATTTGTTCTGGCATGGTATAGCCAAGCGCAGCATAGGAAAAGGAGACGCGATTGGTACCAGCAGGAGCTCTGTTGCTCGCCTCTGGGTTAATCGCTTGGCCATCAAAGTGCACGTTCTGCATCACGATCGGCAAGGGCTGGCTGAGCATCTGTGACAATCGAGCGGGTTTAACACTCGTCACGCCTTGGGCGGTGGCGAAGATAATATCGCCTGCCGCGGTTTTTGTCGCCGCAGGATTAGAGCCGCCGTTAGCCTGACTATTCAGCATGCCATCGCTTTGATCATAATGCTCAAAGTCAATACGCGCGCGGGTTTTATCCGCCACTTGATGCGCGTGATGATAGTTGACCCGCCAGATCCCTCGGTTACTGGACAACCAAAAACTTTGGTCATCGCCTTTGATGATTTGAAAGAACTTATCAATCGGTAGACCATGTGGTCGGCCGACTAACGCGAGTTGGCTATCAGATTGTCGATAACGGACAATACCCCGATCAGTGGCCATCCATACGTAGCCAGGCTCGTGAAAAAAGCCAAAAACATACTGCGCTTGCTCTTGATCGGTGAAATCGAGCGGCGTGATGGTCTCATTGATCAGATACCCGGCTCCGCTGCCGGTGCCTATCCATAGCTTGCCCGTTTCATCGAACGTTAACGACATAACATAGTTACCGGGTAGGGCACTATTTTGACTATTGTAGCGTGCACGCTTTTGATAAACGGTTGACGAGTGCGCGGATTGACTGCCTGGGAGAGACGAAAACGTGACCAAGCCACGTGGTGTGCCCACCCATAATGCACCATCACGTTCGACAATCGCCCTGACTTCATTGTCAGGCAATTGATCGTTCAGTGTTTCGGCGGGAGTGAGCGCGCCTTGGTGCCAGTAGTAGAGGCCTTGTTGGTAGGTCCCCACCCATACCCCACCTTGTGCTCGAGGCGCGAGACTGAGCACCGATATGTCCTTGGCGAGTACTTTGGCATTACCTTGTACGATATCAATTTGGCTTAACCCCTCACTGGCCCCTGCCCACACCGTATTTTTATCGTCAGCAAGTACGGTGCGTACATAGTCACCGGCTAGCCCATTGTCTTTAGTCAGCGTCACAAAAGGTGCGTATCTAAGCCGCATTGCACCGCCGTTAGTGCCTATCCAAATGCTGCCCTCATTGTCTTCAAACCAGGATAATATCCGGTTGTTGGGCAGGCCGCGGTGATCGTCGAGAAAATCAATATGTTGGTCTTTCATGTGAGCAATACCGTGGCTAAGGGTCCCGAACCAATAGGCGCCACGGCTGTCTTGTTCAACCATGGTAATCGCTTGGTGGAGTAGCTCACTCGCCAGTGGCGTCCAGCGACTGTTTTTATAGCGCCAAGCGCCATTTTCGGAGCCGACTAGGAGGCTCCCATCCTGACCACTCGAGACATAAAAGGCTTTGCGAAACAGGTTGTGAAAAGAGAGAGGCGTCGCGCCGTTTTGCAAAGACAGTTGGTAGACCCCTTTTTCGGTGGCCGCATAGACTTGACCATCGGCGGTCTGGGTCAAGTGATAGCTACTGAGGGTATCGATAAATGTCTGTGGGGTGGGATCGGGTTGCGAGAGCTGTTCAGGGGCGTAGTAAGCAATCCCCATTCCCTCTACGGCTAACCACAAGCCACCTGTCTGGTCATGGAGCGCATCATTAATGAGACTGGGGGCTGTGGGAAGGCCCTGCCACGAAAAGCCTTGTCGCATCACTAAGCTGCCTCGTGCCCCTCCGGCATAAAGTTGATTGTCAGGCCCTGTCGCCAGGGCGCGCGTACCTGAATCTTTCATTTGTGTGTCAGGGCCGCGGTCAAAGCGCACAAACTCTAAACCGTTATAACGTGCCACACCCTCCCAGGTGGCAAACCACAAGTAGCCATCCGAGGTTTGGGCAATGGCATTGATGCTGTTATGCGGCAATCCGTTGGCAGAGGTCCAGGTTTCAATAAAATAATCAGACAATTGGTTATCCTTGGCATAACTGGGCGTGATATGCCCTGCCAAACCTAACCAACAAAAAAGCGTAATACACACGAGACGTCGGCCTAGTTGTGGGGAAATATGTCTCAGCGTGTTCCTTAAGTGCATCTTTTGTTCTTTGCTCCGATTCCGAGTAGACTGGCGATTCTATCTTAATCACTGTTTATTTCTTGGACATAATGGACAGGTTTTGACAGCAAATTGAGAAAGATCACACTAGCGATACAAAGATCACGCAGGCCTGACAGCTCATGATGCAATTTATGGTGATTCGCCAGCAGTTATTAGCGCAAATTGATCGCGGTTTATTGGCGCCGGACAAAAAACTCCCAGGTGAGCGCCAGCTTGCAGACACCTTTTCCACTACCCGTGTCACCTTGCGAGAGGCACTTGCAGTGCTTGAGGCGGAAGGACGCATATATCGGCGAGAGCGACGTGGCTGGTTTGTGGCGCCCACCCCTTGTGCGTATGATCCCAGCCAACTCGTCGATTGGCAGCACAATTTCTCTCAACACGGTGGCCAATTTTCTTGGCTATCGCAAAAGACGCCCATGGCGTCGGCGTCGGTGAGTGATCAGATGCAACTGCCTCCATTTGCTCAGGTCTTCGAGGGAGAGGGACTGATTCAGATCGCACAGCTCCCTGTTGGCTTTGTGCGTACGTATCTCCATCCTGATTATTTCCCCAGCATCTGGCAAACTGGCGACCAAGCAACGTTGTTAAACACGCCAGCCGATGCGGATGTGTATTGGTCGAGCACATGGGAAGCGCTAGACAGTGAGCGTGCTAGTGTATTGGCCGTGCCTGCTGGTACGCCAGTGTTAATGGTGACCCGAGAGTGGCACATCCAGCACGCCCACGGGGGCCAGACTATCCGGATTGATACGGAGTGGTGGCGGCAGCATGCGGTGACACTCTGTGGTTGCTCAGCGCGTGATGCTCAGGCTGGCCCTGTGAAAAAACGAGAGTAAGTCTTCACTTTTAAACAGCCGCGTCACCAAAGGGTGTACCGTAGTGGGTACATTGGGGTTGGGGTTAAAGTGGATGGTACGCATCTCGGCATTGATCCCCGCTTGTATGCCCTTGTTGGTGTCATCGATGAACACACACTGGGCAGTGGGGCATGCCATATTCATCGCAGCGTAGTGAAGAAGATCCGGGGCCGGCTTCCAGCTGTTAGTCTCAAAGGCACTGAATAAGCGATGCTCAAAATAGGGCAACAGCTTGGTGAGTTGAAGTGCATGGGCCATTTTTTCTACCGGACTATTTGATGCGACACAAACATCAATCCCTTGCTGTTCAAGCGCCTGTAAGACGGTTTCAATGCCCTTTACTGGCGCTAACTCAGCCTCGAAATACTGACGACATAAGTGGCGAAAACGTGGCTCGAGTTGATCAATAGGAATATGTGCGCCGCTTCGCTCGCAGGTTTGCTGGAGGACATCGGTCAGTTTTCCGCCCTCAAAATGATCGAGCGAGTCTTGCAGGTCAACACGCACACCAAAGGTAGAGAAGGTTTCTACCAAGGCTTGGTGGGATAATTTCTCTGAGTCAACTAAGGTTCCCTCGCAATCAAAAATGACGCAATGAATGGGGGGATCAAATGGATGTTGCGGCATAGGTGCTCCCTTCAATCTCTCTTTGTATCCTTGGACGAGATAGAAAAATCAACAAGTCAGTGACACGGGAAATGCCAACTGTGTCTTGCATTCTTGCCTTTTTCGTTATCAAAATTAGTCAGGGATCGACTTTTCATTAGCAAGGACAAAACCGATGCGTTATCAACATCAATGGTTAAAGAGTGGGGCGATCGATTTGCCCGTTGGACAGGTGGTGTGTGTAGGACGTAATTATGCTGCCCATGCGCGAGAGCTTAACAATCCTATTCCGGATGAGCCGGTTCTGTTTATGAAACCGCCGAGTGCAATCCAACCTCTGGATGACAAGCTGGCGATAGTGGCGTCATTTGCCCCCGTTCACTACGAAACCGAGTTGGCGGTGCTGATCACCAAACCTTTATTTCATGCCACTAAGCAAGCCGTTGAAGACGCCTTGGGCGGGATGACACTGGCGCTGGACTTGACCCGTCGTGAAACGCAAAGCCGCTTAAAACAAAAAGGGTTACCTTGGGAGCGGGCGAAAGCGTTCGCGGGGAGCGCAGCGGTTGGACGTTTTGTCGCGGTGCCTGATGATTGGCGTGAGGTCGCCTTTTCATTGTCCATCAATGGCGAGATGCGGCAGCAGGGAAATAGCGCGACCATGTTAATGTCTGTGATCACGCTTATTCAGCATATAAGCCAAACATTTTGGTTGAACCCAGGCGACATTGTGTTGACGGGCACCCCCGAAGGGGTTGGTGTGCTGGAAAACGGCGACCTTTTATCGCTGTCGCTTGAGGGGCAACACCTTGCCCAAACCCAGGTAGTGGTTCAGTCTGATGAGGCTTTTACCCAAGGAAAGAGTGCTTGACGCTCTTCGTGGGTCAGTGCTGAAACACGGGCAATGTTACGCGCGGGGATCTGTTCTGGGTCTTGGCCATAATGGGCGAGCGCGCGCGACATACTGGCCTCACGGATTAAGTGAAAGCATGGATAGGGTGAGCGATTGGTTAAGTTCTCGCTATCTTCAGGGGCGCAGCCTTCAAAACAGTAGTCGGGATGAAAACTGGCAACTTGGAAAATTCCCCGCCAGTGGTAGTGGTCAATCATCGCCTCGGTAGCATCGACTAAGTCGAGGTAGTGATCAAAGTCAGCGAGCGCGTTGGGCACCACGACCACCGTGGTATCAGTGATGGCAGGATCGGTGTGATCAAGATGGACTAAAGCCTGATAAATCGCGGTTAAAATCTCGTTATCATCTTGGGCGTCACAAATATCAATATGAATTTGTTGTTTGCGACGGGGCTTAGCAGCGAAAGGGCAAAGATTTAGCCCGATCACCACGTCATCTAGCCACGCGTTTATGTGTGTTTCTACTGTATTCATCGAGTTGTTGCCTAAATCAGCACATGCACCTAAAAGGCACGCAGCGACGATTATTGTTGTGACTGTGATTGATAGGCTTTGGTGCCCCAAAGAGGAACCGTGGACAAGCTATGCTTAAAGCTGCCGGATGTTTCTTTTGTTGAGTAAGAGAGATACATCAAGGTTTGATTTTTTACATCAAAGATCCGACGAATCTTCATCGACTTGAAGAAAATACTTTTTGATTTTCTAAATACCACTTCGCCCGATGCGCTTTTATCGATATTGGCAATCATCTCTGGCGTAATTTCACCGGTTTGACGACAAGAGATGGCACTATCACTGGGATCAGAAAAGCTTAAGTCAGCTTCAACAGAGGCGACATGGCACGTTACCCCGCTCACCACAGGATCAACAAGATGGTTAAGCTTGATGTCTTTCATGGTAAACATCCCCAAGCTTACGTCCCCAACTTCATCGTTGTCACAACCAGCCAGCGCCGCGGCTAGCGCGACTACAAATAGCATTTTTTTCATCATCAAAGCCCTTGTTTATCCGTGGCGGGAGTGTATCACAGCCTAGACGGGAGGAGGAAAAGTGTGCGTTGACCAAGAAGGCCTATGATTGTTGGTCGCCGACAAAAAGATGTAAGTCAATGGCAGGCTGTTCGCTATTACTCGCGAAACTGCGCATCTCCGTCTTGACCTGCTAGGGATTTAGGCTCGAACGTCATTAATACTTGGGCGGCATCGCAGTAGCTGCCGGTATCGGCGAATTTTTTTCGGGCTGCAGCAATTTTACGCTCGGCAATGCGCCTAACGTCTTGCGCATTAGCTTGATTACTAAACGTCATTTGCTGGCTAATCATTTCTTGGCTAAAGGTCGATTTGCAAATCGTCTCGTTTTTGTGGGTTATGACTTTGTCGGATTGAGATGAGTCATCCGAGTTTGCATAGGAAAATATAGAAAAAACAATTAAAAGGAAAACAAACGTCCGTGCCATCATCTTGGCTCCTGCTGCTCTTTTCCCCAATGATAGCATCAAGCCACGACGCCGCCTACTGGCGGCGCCGAGCAATTGTGAACGAAATTGAAGCGTTACTGAGCGGGTAAATCATGCTCCGCCGAGTGCGTGAGTGAGGCGGGAGTGGCAATATGGCCTGGCTTTACCGACTCTAACCAATAACCCAGTGCCGAGAGCCAAATGAGTGAGTATGCCACTAATTCTGTGCTTTCCTCGGCGATATTTTTAACGTCTCGCACATACATGGCTCCCATGGCTTGCTCCCATAGCTCGCCCATTCCAAATAAGCGTGAGTAAACCAGCAGTAGCCCCAATGCCACAATCAGCATCGTACTGCTTTTGGCACTCAGCGCATGGGCAAGGCTGGTGAATGTGTCACGGCCGTGTTTGATCGCTGGCCAAAGAGTTAATCCGGTGACCAGCAATGCCGGTACCTTCCAGAAACCATGCATTACGATATCGAGTGTGGCATCGAGCTCACGGATCATCAGCACTAAGAAAAAACCACTCATAAGCTTTGCTGCGTGACAAAGCGTAGGGTTGAACTTGGCGACGCGGCGAAACGTGAATACGGTGAGGATCAGCAGGAGCAACTGTGAGAGCTCAATAAGTGAAGACTCTGATGCGACATTATGCGCGGCCACACTGTAATGAATAATGCCGGCAATACCGGCGAGATAGCACGCGACAGCAAAAAACTTGCCTGCCCCTTTGAGCACGGCACGAGCAGCACATGAAGATCGTAGTAGTGTCATATCACCCTCAACTTGATAAAAACGATCAGCCCGTCCGTAGATCACGTCACGTATATGTGACCTTTATCCCAAATTTTATGACAATGATATTACGGGGCGCTTTCATAAACTGCAATAATTTATGTGACTAATGTCACTATATGTTCAGGGTGGCGTCAGGATTGTGAGCGTTTGCTCGTCAAGCGTCTAGTTGGATCGACGCAGTGTCAAAGTATTTACACTGTAAATACTTTGACGACGAGATAAGGAAACATCTTTGGCGCAGATTAACTGACAGTTATGCCTATGAAATCAAACATTTTAATTGTTTTTTACTAGGCAAGAGTAGACAATGAAGTCTGATACTTTAGATAGGGATATGCTCATGTCCACGCTCTCTGCTAGCTGCCTATGTGGTGGTTTAAAACACACCCCTAATGAGTCATTAAAACAGTTTGAACATGGGCCGGATTAATTCGGTCGTGTTATGCAGTTACTGCTCCGCCCTCTTATCCTGGCTGATACGGACTTGTTGCTCCATTTTGAACAACAAAACCGTGCTTATTTTGAAACCTATATTGAATCGCGCGGTGAGGCGTTTTATCGCCGAGCAGGCGTTTATGACCACATCTGCGAATTACTTGCCTTACATCAGAAAGGACAACACGTATCGATGTTGATTACGGATGCCGAGGGCCAGCTTTTGGGACGGGTTAATATCAGCCAAATTGATGCGGTATCTGCATCAGGTTCGTTAGGGTATCGCATTGCAGAGCAACATACCGGGAAGGGGGTTGCCTCTCGAGCGGTAAAGTATGCGTTAGAGATCGCGCGCGAGCACGGACTTGTGACACTCAACGCCATGGCGTCTACGACCAACATTGCATCACAAACGGTGTTAGAGCGGAATGGGTTTAACCTATGCGATAAAAAATTCAACGTGGCACACGTGGCTGGTAAAACGATTGACTGTCTTTGTTACCGGAACACATTATCCAGTGTTTGAGTGATGAGCAAGCGACCTTGAGGTGATGGGTTAATTTCCAGTATGCACTCAGTTGCTCATTTAGTGCCAATAAAACAGGCTAATGACTAGCGTTGGGACCAAGTTCAATGCCATCATTACGTGGAATGAATTCACACATATGGCGGCATTTGAAAATCCGCCCTGATGACCTAAAAGGAAACATAATGGCTGATTTGAACGGACTAAGCTTGTATCACAAAGAGCACTGCCCATTTTGCCATAAAGTGCGTGCAGTCATGACAGAGCTCAAGTTAGATATTCCGCTGGTGGATATGAACGCTAACGCCGAAGAATGGCAACGCCTACAGACCGAAGGCGGCAAAGGCATGGTGCCTTGTCTGCGTATTGACCAAGGCGGCGAAACACAGTGGATGTATGAATCGGACGACATTATTGAATACTTGCGTGACAACTTCGCGTAATTGAACCAGATGCTGGTTACGAGGGTCGTAGTTATCGATGCGACCTTCTTTTTAAGTATTATTACCTGTATGCCTGCCTCTCCGCCTTCTTCAACGCCCTGTGCACTGTGTCAGCACTCAAGGCCGCTGACCTTCCATCACTTGATCCCCAAAACTTGTCATAACAACAAATGGTTCACCAAGCGCTTTTCCCGACCTTACATGCGTGAGCACGGTATTTGGGTATGTCGGCCTTGCCATGCTTTTATTCATCGCCAATTCAGTGAAAAACACCTGGGTCGCGTATTACACAGCCTCGACCTTTTACTCGCTGAGCCTGTGATCCAAGACTACATTCACTGGGCACGCAAACAGCGATCGTAACGAAGTAATAAGTGTGCGATGACCCACTAACAATGCCAAGTGGGTTCAAAAAAATAGCGATGAAAATGACAACACAAATACCAACTCGTTAGCCTGCTGGCTAAGCAACTTTTTGCTTGGCTTGGCAAGAAGTTGCTTGGCACGTGCAAAAAATTGGTCAGCCATATTCTAAGGTGCTGATTTATATCGACAAAAAACTTGGCATGCATTTCGCAAGATAAGACAGCGAGCAGGCACACCGCCACGGTGGCGATGTGTCTTCCATGACATACAAAGGAGCGATTATGCCAACGCCATGTTATATCTCGATTGAAGGTGAAACTCAGGGTTTGATTACTGCCGG
>NZ_MUEZ01000022.1:0-56329 GCF_001996015.1 Salinivibrio sp. ML198 | reverse complement strand
GGCTCTGGCTCTGGCTCTGGCTCTGGCTCTGGCTCTGGCTCTGGCTCTGGCTCTGGCTCTGGCTCTGGCTCTGGCTCTGGCTCTGGCACGGTATTGACTTCGCTTTCGCTATCAGATGCAAGGGTTTCTTGCGGTTGTTGCGAGTTCGCCTCATCAATCGATGTTTCTACCGATGTGGTTGACTCTGCCGTCTCTTCCGCCACGTCTGGCGCAGTCGTTGGTGACGCTTGTTCTGGTTCAGGCTGTGTCTGGTCTTTTTTCCGACCCAGACCCAACCATGACATAAATCCACGTTTCTTTTTTTCTGCCATTGGCAAATCCTAAAGCATGCTTGATACAATCAGCGGCTCAATACCGAATCGGCATAGTCTATCACCTTCTTTACGGTCAAAAAATCTATGGTTAAACGCGCCAACCGCAAATCTTCATCAGCTCACGCTTCCCGTGGGGCTGGAGCTGTTCGTATCATTGCTGGCCGCTGGCGTGGCCGTAAGCTTGTCGTGCAAGACGCACAGGGGTTACGCCCCACTACCGACCGGGTGAAAGAAACCGTATTTAATTGGCTGGCGCCCCATCTTCCGGGAGCGCGCTGCTTGGATGTGTTTGCGGGCAGTGGTGGACTGGGCTTTGAAGCGCTCTCTCGCGGCGCGACTTGGACGCAGTTTTGCGAAAAAAACCCCGTAGCGGCCAAACAACTTCGAGATAACCTCGATCAGCTTGGCGCAGAGAATGCGCAAGTAGATAGCACAGATGCACTGACTCTACTCGCCGCGCCACCGCAAAACAGCCCGTTCGATGTGGTCTTTGTCGATCCCCCGTTTCATCAAGGGTTGCTTAACGACACCTTGGCTGCGCTCGCAAACAACGGATGGCTCGCACCTGGGGCATGTATTTACGTTGAAGCGGAAAGTGAGCTGGATGACTATCACGTCCCAGGAAACTGGCACTGTCATCGTGAAAAACGTGCAGGACAAGTCAACTTCCGTCTATATTTCAACGACCAAACGTAAGAGACACACTATGAAAGGACTAATTCTACTCGCCAAAGCGGCCATCGCCTTTGTTTGGATCGTCTTACTGGCCAACATCGTTCACCCGTTTCCAGGGGTGGCCGCCATGGCGCTCTATATCATGACCGGCTTTTTGTTGGTGATGCATGGGCTACAAATGCTGATTTTCTTAGGAGCATTTGGCGACAAAATTACCATGACGCGCTGGGAAAAATGGTCAATCCTGATTTTTGGGATTTTTGCGCTGCTCGATATTCGCCGCAAGCATATGATGTAAGTGTCATTCGCGACTATGCTGGCATTGCCAGCATAGTTCAAAACTGCCGGCGTTCTCTTCTCCACAGTGCTGGCATACCCAGTGTGTCTCGCTTTGCTCTTCATACGCCTGCAGTAATTGCCTTGCTTGAGCGACATTTTCTGGGGCAACCCATAAGGTTACGCCTTGCACATCAGTGGGTAACTCGCCCACTGCCGCACTCAGCGCTTCGCCTTTCAATACACAATCAATACGATGGCTGGATAACAGGCCTTTTAAGCTGTGCGCCTCCAAGGTGTTCATCGCTTGATAGACTTTTTCCATCTCACCCTCCTTGGGCGATCACCACCGAGGCACTGATCAGTGCTTGCGCTAAAAAATAACTCGACATCACCATCGCTTGTGCCGCACGAAATTCGCCCTTAAAACGCGCAAACGCCAGCACGGTATCTGACACCATAAAACAGATAGCACCGGCCAGTGCGAGTGCCGCCGCGGGGGAGTGAGTATTGAGCCAGTATTCACCGGCCGCCCATACCATCTGGGTGATCACGGCAATATACACGGCCACAGGCAGCGCGAGCTGCCCTAAGTTTGGGAGCAGTAAAAGAAAGACGATAATGCCCAGGCCAGACAACATGGCGGGCAGCCACCATACCATATGGCCGTCAAATTGCGCCCAAAACGCGAAGATATAGACCAGGTGTGCGAGTAAAAAACTGGTTAACCCCTGCACAAACCTGTCTTTGGGGAGCATTAAAAAGACATCGCCCACCACAGAGAGCAATAGCGCGACGAAGACCCATTGCGCATAATGAGAGACGCTAATGTGAGTGCCCACTATCGCCATGAGCATCACAATAGTCAGCGGTTTAAAAAGATAAAACTGCCAACGCGGGCCCCGGTAGGCTGCGGAGATATGCAGCAGTCCAGAACAACAGACAGCGAACCAGCTCCACATGAGTATCATTCCTTTCAAGACAAGGACGCCAAGTCTAGGCTGGCTGGCGGAGATGTCCAGCGTCCCTTGATGAGAACAAGATCCAGTTTAAAAAAATCGTAACGTTAACCGTGGGGTGACAACCGATTCTTGTGGTTAGCTAGCCACTCCATTGCGGCCACACTTGCGCGTAAAAACCAATTGCCCCCGCGGTAAACAGCAGGATAAGCCCCGCGGCAAGCCGCCAAATCAATCGGTTGCTTCGCGGTACTAATTCTGACTCACAATACTTACTCACCGATATAAATTCACGTATATCGTCCACTTCGTAACCCTCTTCATGAACGACTTTGTTACGAATAGTGGCGACAAAGCGCAGTTTTTTGATCACATCATGCGGCAGGCGTTTTTGGCTACTGTCGATGAGCTGATGGAGCCCCTTCCCTTCGGCGTGATAGTGCTCACGCAGCAAGCCTTCTAGGCGCTTACTGTGCTTAATCACGACTGCGACGTCATCCATGGTCTCTCTCCTTACCAGCTCCCATTTTATGAGTATGGTGGTTTTTATACCATTTAGGGGCATCAGGCTTCATGATTGCGATCTGATCCTGTCATCCTATATTCAATCAGTTATGACCGCCGTTGTCGTCAAAAGTGTCATCATTTATGGCACCAACCACGCGGTGGCGCGATATCGTTGCAATATAGCAGTGGTCAGCGCCGCCCCCGCAAAGGCATATAGCGTCAGCAAGGGGATCCAAACCATAGCGGGCGATAAAGTGGGCCAGTAAGCCCTGACGGGCCAAAGGAACACTGGGTGAATCAAGTAGATCCCTAGGCTATAACGACTCAGGGTTGCAACCCACGATGGTGTCGCTTTATTCGCTCGCCAATGTTTGACGGCAAGGAAAAGTGCCGCACTAATCAGCACCGTGTTGATCGTGGTATACGATAACCAACCCTCAGTGATATAACGCTGATGCGCAACACTGGTGGTTAACACGTGATACTCGGTCATACCCAAAGCCAGTAAGCCCAGCGCCCACCACAGTAACAACGCACGTGGCGCTTGGTGTAGCCAATAGCCTAACCATAAGTAGCCGCCATAGAGGATAAAATCATTCCGCCACCAGCCATGCGCGCCGGTTAAATACCAAGCCGTTAAGCTTATCCATGCTAATCCGATAAAAGCCACTGACCATGACGGTAAGCGTGGCATTAACGGGCGTAGCAATGGCACCCACAGCAGCAACGGGATGTAATAGTAGAAAAAGCCAAGGTGATAATAAGTTTCATGCTGAGGGGCCGCGCCCAATGTTTGGGTGACGGTCTGCCACGAAAAACCATCCGGCGTCAGTCCAGACAGACACGCAAACGCGAACGACCACACCAGAAAGGGCACCACCACCTTAACCACGCGGCGACGGATAAAATGGCGCAAGCGGAAAGGCCGCGTCGACGAGAGCAGCAGTAAGCCCGAAATCATAATAAAAATCGGCACCGCCCAGCGACTTGCACTGTTTAGCCCTACCGCGACCACCCAATCACTCAGCGCAATATCACCAATTTGAAACCGATACGGACCCAGTACATGAATCGCCACCACGAAAAAGGCAGCGAGGACACGCAATATGTCGAGGTAATCAATATGTGTCTGTGTTTCAGTCTGTTGCATTTGTTAACACTTTTAACCAGTGACCGGATCGAGCACGCATCCATCATACGCCAACTTCGCGTCAAATGATGTCCGTTAAAGTCATTATCCAGTCAAATATGTTTCTTTTTTGCCTCATTAGCAGCACGTAGATCGAGTTTTACGCTCACTAACTAGCTTTTAATCTTGCTATTTAAGTTAAAAAACAATTAACATTCGGCCTCCTTTTCCCATAGACGGGAAATGCAGTACAACCAAGGAGACCAACCCCATGCACTCAAGTACCACAGAGCAACAAGGTGGGCCGCACAAGCGCACACTGTTTACGCGCTTTCTCGATACCGTCGAGTGGCTCGGCAACCTGCTCCCTCATCCAGTGACCTTATTCGCGATTTTCTGTGTCGCTATCCTGATCGCCTCGGGTGTCGCTGGCTACTTTGATGTGTCTGTCGCCGATCCTCGCCCAGAGGGCGCAAAAGGACGTGCGGCAGATGGCATGATTTATGTGCAAAGCCTGCTCAACGCCGAAGGCTTGCAAATGATCGTCACCAACTTGGTGAAAAACTTTACCGGCTTTGCCCCACTCGGCACCGTGCTGGTGGCCATGCTCGGTGTGTCGGTCGCAGAACATTCAGGACTGCTGTCAGCCTCCATGCGCGGCCTGGTAATGGGCGCGTCGCGCCGTACCGTCACCTTTACCATTGTCTTTGCCGGTATTATCTCGAATACGGCTTCAGAGCTCGGTTACGTGGTTTTAATCCCGCTTGCCGCGATGATCTTCCATTCATTAGGCCGTCATCCATTAGCCGGGCTTGCCGCAGCGTTTGCCGGGGTATCAGGCGGTTACTCTGCTAACTTGTTGTTGGGAACTGTCGACCCCTTGCTGTCGGGGATCACCGAGTCAGCCGCGCAAATGATTGACCCAGACTACATCGTTGGGCCCGAAATGAACTGGTACTTTATGTTCGTTTCTACCTTCTTCATCGCGATTGTTGGTGCATGGATCACCGATAAGATTGTCGAGCCTAAGCTGGGCCAGTATGACCACGACCAAGCGTCTGAAGATGTCGCCGCCGCCTCCGCGAGCAAGCTTAATGATGACGAGAAACGCGGTCTTCGTAATGCCGGGATTGCGGTGCTGATTGTCAGCGGCATTTTAGCGCTCACCATCGTCCCTGAGTGGGGACCACTGCGTCACCCCGAGACCAATGAAGTGGCAGGCTCGCCGTTTTTGAAAGGCATTGTTGCCTTTATTATGGTGTTCTTTGCCGTTCCCGGTATTGTGTTTGGCCGTACCGTCGGCACCATCAATAACGATCGCGACGTGATTGATTCGATGTCTAAGTCGATGAGCGCCATGGGCATGTATATCGTGCTGGTGTTTTTCGCGGCGCAATTTGTGGCGTTCTTTAAATGGACCAATTTTGGTCAAGTGATTGCGGTCGGCGGTGCTGACTTTTTGCAAACCATCGGTTTAACAGGGCCTGCATTATTCTTTGCCTTCATCTTGATGTGTGGCCTGATTAACCTCTCGGTCGGCTCGGCATCGGCGCAGTGGGCCATCACCGCCCCCATCTTTGTACCTATGTTGATGCTGGTCGGTTATGCCCCAGAGACGATTCAATCAGCCTACCGGATTGGCGATTCAGTGACCAACATCATTACCCCGATGATGAGTTACTTCGGGCTGATTCTGGCGGTGGCGTGTCGCTATGTGAAAAACCTTGGCATAGGCACCTTGATTGCCACCATGTTGCCTTATTCGATGATCTTTATGGTGGGATGGAGCATTCTATTCTACGTATGGGTTTTCGTGCTCGGTCTGCCCGTTGGCCCTGGTGCAGAAACCTACTACAACTTCAACCAGTAACGTATCGTTATTCGGTGTTAAGGCAAGCGCTCGCGCTTGCCTTTTCTTTTTGGCGCGGCGCTTTTCCCATAAGTGTCATTTTCATCCATCCTTTAAGACGGTTATAGTAAACCTATCTCAGTGATGGTAAACCAAGATGACAGATCTCGCCGACAGTAAGGATCAGCCGGCTTTTGACGCGCACTCTCTCGCCCGTGAAGCAGTGCTGAGCGACGCATTTAAGCACCACATAACACCTTTTTGGCAACAGCGTGAACAAGGCTACTTCCACGGGGAAGGAGGGCTACGTTTACACTGGTGCAGCTTTACCCGTCCGCAGAATAGGCAAGCGGTCGTGGTGGTCAATGGCCGCATTGAAAGCGTGATGAAGTATCAAGAGATCTTTTATGACCTCGTTCAGATGGGCTATGACGTTTACAGCTTTGATCACCGCGGCCAAGGTTTGTCCGAGCGGCTCGTGATCAAACCGCGCGATCTGGGTCATGTCGAACGCTTTGACGACTATGTCACTGATCTGGCGACCTTCATGCAGTTTATCGGGGCGCACCGACAATACGACCATACCTTTATGCTCGCCCACTCTATGGGCGGGGCCATCGCCGCACTCTATGCGCATCGATTTCCCCACGCGATAGACGGGCTTGCAATGACCGCGCCGATGTTTGGCGTGCACGTCAGCCCGTGGCTTGGACGTATCGCGCCTTGGTTGTGTCGTTCGCTGGCGCGCTATCAGCATCCACCACGGTTTGGGCCCGGACAAGTTGGTTATCGTCATGTGCCGTTTGAGCAAAACCGCCTGACCCATTCTCGCGCACGGTATGCCTGGTTTCGTCAGCTCTACATCAACCAACCTCAACTGCAGATCGGCGGGCCTAGCGCTCGCTGGATTGCCGAGGGAATGGCCGCAGCCCAGCACTGCTTAGCCATCGCCCCCCAATTGGCCACTCCGACACTCATTTGCCAAGCTGGCGGCGAGCAGATTGTGTCTAATCCCGCGATGGCCGAGTTCCATTTTTTACGCCGGCAAGCCAATCAGCCGAGTCAATGGCAGTTTTTTCAAGGCTCACGACATGAAATCTTGTTTGAAACCGATACACATCGGCTGGCAGCGTTCACGGCCATTGATGATTTTTTTCAACGTCAGAGCCAACACTAAAAGCGGAAATCGCTCAGTGAGAGGGTTCTCTTTTTCACCGTCGTCAGTTGCAGTAGACTCAAACATACTGTGATTGTGATCGCCTAACTAATGAGGACATGATGTACAAACTCGTCGCTTCCGATCTCGATGGTACCCTGCTCACCCCAGAGCACAGTATCGCGCCCTATACCAAACAGGTGTTGGAACAACTGCACCAGCAAGGCATCCATTTTGTGTTTGCCACGGGTCGTCATCATGTTGACGTAGCGAGCATTCGTGAAACCGTTGGCATTCCTGCATACATGATCACCTCCAATGGCGCACGCGTGCATGACAGTGATGACAACTTGGTATTCCAACACAATGTTGACCCTGAGATTGTTGCCAACCTGATTAACGAGGTGAAGCAGGATCCGACCGTCACCATTCACCTCTACCGCGATAATGACTGGCTGCTGAGCAAAATGGATGAAGAGCTCGCCCGCTATCATAAAGACTCTGGCTTTAACGCCCAGGAGTTTGATGTGGACAACCCACCGGTCGATAACATCGCGAAGATTTTCTTTATTCGCCACGATCACGACCACCTACTCAAATACGAGCATCAGTTTTTGTCGCAGTATGGCGAGAACATCAGCGTGGCATTTTCGACGCCATTCTGCCTGGAAGTGATGGGCAATGGGGTGTCCAAAGGGGCCGCGTTAGAGGAAGTGGCGCGTCGTCATCAGCTCAACTTGGCGGACTGTATCGCGTTTGGCGATGGCATGAACGATGTCGAAATGCTACGTGCCGCCGGACAAGGCTTGGTAATGGCCACCGCACAAGCGCGCGTCAAGGCCACCCTCTCAGATAAAGCCATTATTGGTAGTCATGCTGATGAAGCGGTGGCGCGCTATTTGAAAGCGCACCTATTAGACTCACTTTTATAAGCGACCTGGCTCACACCGTGAGCCAACAGGCGCCTGATGGCGATGCATTATTCCCCCGCCATCGCCAGGATCGCCTGCCATTGCGCTGCGGTAACCGGCATCACACTCAGTCGGTTACCTTTTTTCACTAACGGCATCTCGGCCAGCGCCGGATTTTGCTTCATCTCTGCCAGTGCAATTAACGGCACATGACGCTGATATTCCACATCCACCATAAACCAACGTGGGGTTTCAGGTGTGGCTTTCGGATCAAAGTAGCCGCTATCTGGCTCAAATTGGGTATGATCGGGATAACAAGCGCGGACCACGGTCGCCACACCAGCGACACCCACTTGTTTGCACGAGGAATGATAAATCAGCACCTCATCGCCCACTTTGACCTCATCACGCAGCATATTACGCGCTTGATAATTGCGCACCCCTTCCCAGCATGAAACCTTTTGCTGCTTTAGTGTGTCTATCGAAAAGGTATCTGGCTCTGTTTTAAATAACCAATAACTCATGCTAGCTTGCTCTTAATCGGATGGTGGCGGCAATCTTGCCCTGCCTGCATTCAGGGCGCAAGCCTGCCTACTCTCGCTCAGTACAAGGAGTTTTTCGTGCCATCTCTTCGTCCCCTTATCATCGCCTCGATGAGTTTGCTTGCCCTCGCCGGGTGCGGTAGCACCTCTGGTCCGGTAGAGCTGGGCCATCGTAGCGACAAGGTTTCAACCGGCTTGGTTCACACACCGCAACCTTTTATGCAAACCGGCCGCATTTCTGTCAGCCCAGAAACGGCCAGCTTCACGCCGTGCGGCAGTCAAAAACAGTACTGGCTTGATTTAACCGCTGACCAACGCGCGACCTTATCGCAGCAGTCCGGTCCGGTATACAGTGAGTTTGAGGGCTATTTCACACCTGTGTCACGCCGCGGGTACAGTGCCGACTACCCTGCCGCGGTGACCATGACCCGCTTAAATATGCTCACCAGCGAATTAGAGGGATGCGCACAACCGCGTAATACCTTGTTGGCGGAAGGCCAAACCCCTACCACCTGGTCAGCCGCTGTCGGCCAAGGGCATCTGGCATGGGAAAGCGAGCCAGACTCACAAGAGCGCCCGCTCAGCGGACAAAGCATGAGCCAAGAGCAGGCACAATTCCGTGCTCAACAAGCCGCTTTAACGCTTAGCGCCCAAGGCTGCCAACAAAGCGCCAACACCCTCTATGGCTGGCAAGCACGCTTAAAAACGGCGAAAGGCACTTACCAAGGGTGTGCGATCTTACCTTCCGTGGATACCAGTCAGCATTGGGCGGGAGAATACCAAGGTACCAGCCAGTCGCCCGGCCAACCGACACTGACCACCCAACTGACGTTGCTGCCCGATCATAGCGCCATCACCAGCTACCACCCACAAGGGGAAGCGGTGACCAAAGAAACCGGGATTTGGCAGCCAGTTGGGGAGAACCAAGTCCAAGTGCTCACTACCCGTAGTGGTGAGCAAATGGTGGTGTCTGAGCGCATATATACACGTAACGGGTTTTCCCTCTCCGCCTCCGAGGAAACCTTTAATGGCAACAGCTACTCATTAGGTCATGACGGCTTAACGCTGAGGCTCAAAGTCGGGGATGCCGTGAACGTATCGAATCAAGCCGGCATTAAAGGCAGCGCCGAGAAAAACCCGCGCGTTGAGCAAGCACTCAAAGACTATCTTAGCGATAATGGCCAAACCGGCCCCCTCACCTATCGCTGGCTTACCCACGACCTCAATCAAGACGGGCAAGCTGATCTGTTGGTTTTGACCGACAGCTGTGGCAGTGGCGGCTGCACCTTATTGGTGTTTAAAGGCGACGCGCAAGGCTGGCAGTTTAATAGCCGCATGACACTGGTGCATGTGCCCCTTTTATTAGCACGCAGCCAAAACAAAGGTTGGCATGATTTGATCGTGCCGGTCGGTGGCGGTGGTGCACCGGCCGGCCACCATGTGATGCAATTTGATGGGCAGCGTTATCCACTCAACCCCAGCACTGCACCTCGCGCACCTAAACCGGATAGCTCAGACACAGCATTATTTGCCGATGGCATCTATGCCACCCAACAAGGGGCGGTATTAGGCGAAGAATAACGTAGACGCGAACGACCATGGCACGTGGGCTCGCATTCCTTGTCGGACTTGCGCACAATAGCAACCTGACACCTTGAGGAGAGTCTGATGGCCCGTTCGCCCTGCCGCCAATGCGGTTTTACCTATCACTGTATCTGTCACTGCTATTGGCCGCTGGAAAGCCAATTGCAATGCGTGCTGGTGATGCACGAAAACGAAGCGGCGCGCCAATCCAACACCGGCAAACTGGTTAAAGCGGCGCTGCCCCACACTCAGATAGAGATTTGGCAACGCAAACAACCACCGCAAGCCTTGCTCGACAGCTGGGCGCGCGGTGATGTGTCACCTTGGTTGTTGTTTCCCAGTGACGATGCCGTCCCCGCCGATAGGCTATTTGCTGACGTGGCTCGGTCTGTCTCTTGCGCGAATAGGTTAGTTTCTTGCACGGATAGTTCAGCTTCTTGCGCAGAGGCATTAGCCGCCACCAATGCACCTCGCACGCCGTTACAGTTTGTGGTGCTGGATGCCACTTGGCAGCAAGCGCGAAAAATGCTCAATAAAAGCCCGTGGCTCAATGGTCTGCCACGGGTCAGTTTGCCGTCGACAGCCGACTCGCAATATACGCTCAGGCGCAACCAGCCACCGGGACACCTGTGTACCAGTGAAGCGGTGAGTGCATTGCTGCGAAGCCAAGGTGACGTAAACGCCGCTACGCAGCTGGACCATTTTCTTGCCCACTTTATGGAGAGCTACGAGGCCGATCGCCACCATCACACTACACCACTCCCCGCCCCCAAGGTGCTGACGCCAAACACGTGAACAAAAAAACGCCGAGCACGGCGCGCTGCCATGCTCGGCGTTTACGTCGTTTATGGGCTACAGCTTAAAGCGGCTGATCTCTTGCTCGAGGCTATGAGAAAGCTCGGATAACGTCGCGGCTTGACGCGCGGCTTCATCCGCTTCGGTCGATAGCTCATTGGACACATCGCGAATGCCCTCTGAGTTACGGGTGATCTCCGCGGTGACGCTCGATTGCTCTTCCGCTGCCGAGGCAATTTGGGTGGCCATATCGCTAATTTGGCTCACCGCCGCGACAATCTGGCTCAAGCTTTCGTTCGCCGCGCTGGCATCTTCCACACTGGCATGCGCACGTTGCTGGCTATCTTGCATCATGGTCACCGCGCGACCGGTTGCCTGCTGCAAGGTATCAATCATCTGCTGAATTTCGGTGGTTGAAGCATGAGTACGCTGGCTCAATATCCGTACCTCATCGGCCACTACCGCAAAGCCACGGCCATGCTCACCGGCGCGTGCTGCTTCAATCGCGGCATTCAATGCCAGCAGATTGGTTTGCTCGGCCACTTCTTGAATGGTCGACAAGATGCTGGTGATGCTGTGCGCATGCTGATCCAGCTCACCAATCACACCGGTCGCCGCTTCTACTTCACGGGCAAGCTCGGTGATCGAGTGCTTACTTTGCTCCACTTGCTGGCCGCCATCGTTGGCTACGCTTTCAGTCTCTTGGGCGGTGCGCGCGGTATTATCGGCATTGCCGGCAATATCTTGGGTCGCCGAGGCCATTTCATGGATAGCGGTCGCCACCATATTGATTTCATCTTGCTGATGACCAATCCGGGTGGAGCGCTCTTCCGCTTGCGCCGCAGTTAGCTCGGCTTGTTGCTTGAGCGAGCCAGACAGCTGACGTAAGTGCGACACCATAGTGTGCATGTTGCCGACAAAGCGGTTGAAGTTGTTGGCAAGTTTGCCAATTTCGTCATTACTGTGTGGCTCTAGGCGCTGGGTTAAGTCCCCTTCACCGGAGGCAATTTCTTCTAGCGCGGCGGATACATTGAGCAAGTCACGGAACAACACGTGCATCAACCACGTCACGGCACCGGCCACCAGCAAAGTGATCACTACCGCGGTCAGCATTAGGTCGAACAAGGTATCACGCTGGCTGGCGTATTCAGTGCGCTTATCCAGCTCAATCGCCAGTACCCAATCGGTGTTAGGAACAGAGGCAAAATAAAACAGTTTATCAACGCCATCGACAGGCAATTCCACCAGCGATTGCTGTGCCAACGCCTGACGCACGCGGTTTTCATTCAGCTCAGGAGACAGGCTGCGATACGGTTTTAGCAGGCGCGCTTTGTCTTTGTGAGCGAGAAAAGTGCCATCAGCACCTAGCAGCATCGCGTTCGCATTTTTGCCCACTTTTAATTGGGTCACGTCACGGATCAGCTGGTCAATCAACACATCTGCGCCCACCACACCGATTAATTCGCCATTACGACGTACTGGCTCGGCCAAGGTCACCAGCATCGCACCGGTAATCGCATCACTGTAAGCAGTGGTAATAATCGGGCTACCTGCGCTCACGGCTTGCTTGTACCACGGACGGACGCGAGGGTCATAATCATCGCGGTTGCGCTCAGGACGCGAACGATACATGGCGCCTTTTGGGGTGCCAAAGTAGATATCGTCAAACCCACCGGCCTCACGCGCTTGCTGCAAATAGCTCACACGATGGCTACTGCTGGTGTAATCGGTAAAGGCACTGGTGATATCAGCACGGATTTGCACCCAACCGCTGATCGATTCAGTCGCCGCATCGGCGATACCACTGACGCGGCTATAGATGCTCGACTGGGTTTGGGCTTGAATTTGGCTTACAGCAAGCCAGGTGAGAAAGGCGGCCATCAGCAATACAGCAGATAAGCATGCCCCAATTAATTTTTGTTTTAGTGATAACTGCATGGGAACGGCTCTCAAAGCAACGACAGGTTAATTCCAAACTCCCCGATAACCGAGGTAGCAATAGTGAACAGCCGTCACCCCGTCCCTAGGGTACCGCGAGCCCATCCTGCGCGTCGCGGGTTCACAGCGCCGGATGATTTTTATCCGGCATGGCAAGCGCGCTAATGTATCAACACTGAGACAGGATTGCTATTTTTAAGTTAAAAAACAGTCAACTAGAGAGCACTTAGAATCAAGATCACACATGCTGCCCGGCTACCCAGCCGGAGCTCCAGGCCCATTGGAAGTTATAGCCGCCGAGCCAGCCGGTGACATCTAGCACTTCACCGATAAAATACAGGCCGGGGATATCTCGCGCTTCAAGGGTTTTCGAGGAAATTGCGTGGGTATCTACCCCGCCAAGCGTCACTTCTGCGGTGCGGTAACCTTCAGTGCCGTTTGGGGCAATTGACCACTGGTGAAAGTAGTGATGAAGTTGATCGAGCTGCTTGTCATCGAGCTGCTTGAGCGGTTTATCCGGCAAGCTATCGCGCGCAATCAAGACCTCGACCAAACGTTTGGGGAATAGGCGAGACAGTGAGGTTTTTAAGGTTTGGTTGGGATGCTTATCACGCATCGCCACCAGCACGTCTTTTAGCGACTCACTAGGGAGTAAATCGATGGTGACCGCTTCGCCCGGCTGCCAAAACGAGGAGGTTTGCAACACCGCCGGTCCCGATAAGCCGCGGTGGGTAAAGAGCAGGTTCTCGGTAAAACACACACCCGATTCGGTGGTGATCGAACACGGCACCGACACCCCGGAAATATCGGCAAAGCGAGTTTTGTCCTCTTGGTGCAAGGTATACGGCACCAAGGCGGCGCGGGTGGGCAGCACTTTTAAACCAAATTGTTCGGCAAGCTGATAACCAAAGGGGGTGGCGCCGAGCTTGGGCATCGAAAGGCCGCCCGTGGCAACCACCAACGACTGGCAGCGCACCGGCTCGCCATTGAGTTTAAGGCGAAAGCCGGCTTCTTCTTGTTCGATATCATGCACTTCACAGCGATAGCGTTGACTGATGGTGGCTTGGTCGCATTCGGCCAAGAGTAGATTGACGATATCTTTGGCGCTGTCATCACAAAACAGCTGGCCGTGGTCACGCTCGTGATAGGCCACACCATGGGTGGCCACCAGACCAATAAAGTCCCATTGGCTGTATTGTGCCAATGCGGATTTGACGAAGTGCGGGTTTTCACACAGGAAGTTACTCGCGGTGACATCATAGTTGGTGAAATTGCAGCGTCCGCCGCCTGAGATCAGGATCTTGCGGCCCGGTTTTTTGGCATGATCCACCACCAAAACACGGCGGCCACGTTGGCCTGCTTGTGCCGCACACATCAATCCTGCCGCACCGGCGCCAATCACAATTACATCATACTCAGTCACACGCTTACCTGTTTATTCTCTGCTCACCCTGTGGGAGCGGCATTGTAGCAGCCCGCACGTAAGCGGCAAGCGCGATTTAACGCGCCTGCGCTTCGGGCGGTGGCACCATGACACCTGCGTTTTGCTCAATCATACGAGGGTCCATATGCAACGTACGGGTTGGGAAGGCAATATCCGCACCGTGCTGATGAATAATACCAATCACTTGCAGCAGTACATCCTGCTTCACGCGGTGATAACGTTGCCAGTTCACCGTTTTGGTGAAGGTGTAAATAAAGAAATCGAGCGAGTGTGGGCCAAAGCTGTTGAAGTTCACAATCAAGGTTTGTCGCGTTTCAATGTCTGGGTGGGCTTCAAGCATGGCATACACATCGTCAATCACCGCGCTGATTTTATCGGCGTCTTGGTAACGTAGCCCGATGGTTTCATAGATGCGGCGGTTGAGCATCCGCGAGGGGTTCTCGACCACCACGTTACTGAATACCGAATTGGGAACGTATAAAGGGCGCAAATCGAAGGTGCGCACCACCGTCATACGAATACCAATTTTCTCCACTGTGCCCTCAATGTTGCGATCCGGCGAGCGCACCCAATCACCGACTTTAAACGGGCGATCAAAGTAAATCATCACCCCACCGAAGAAGTTCGACAGCAAGTCCTTAGCGGCAAAACCAACAATTAAACCCCCGACACCCCCGACGGTCAGTAGACCTGAGACGCTAACGCCCAGGCTTTTCAGCAAGGACAAGGCCCCGAAGCACACAAAGAGGGCGCGTAAGACATTCCCCAAGGTATTGATAGTGGTGTGGTCGCGTTTGCTCGTCTCAATCATCACCTGCTCGCTGCTGTTAACTAGGCGTAACAGCACCCAAATGATGACCCAGATCACCACCAAATCTTGCACCAAGGTAAGCCAACTGAGTGAGACATTGCCTAAGGTGTTATCGACAATGATTTCCAGCGAATGAGAAGCTGGCCATAGCCAAATCAACACACTTAAAGGCGTATCTATCGCCGGCCAAATGATGTCGTCCCAGCGGGTGATGGTCTTTTCCGCCAAGGCTTTCAGCCGCCCAACCAGTACGTGCCAAATCGTCCATGCAATGGCACTGATGCCCGTTAACGTGACAACATCCGAGATCCATTCCCACGCCGCTGCCTCATGAAGCGACTGCCACCATTGGAGTAGGCTTTGCATGATTCCCTCAATTACGCTGTGATCCGAGTAGTGGCGTCAGGTTAACAAAAAAAATGCTGACCGAGGTCAGCATTTTGTCGAAATTGTTGGCGTCCGCTTACCAGCCCGCAAAAGCGACAAGAAAAAAGGTCGCGAGCAAGGCACCAGACAACGCAGCATTGAGGATGAACAAATGGCGCACTTTGTTGCATTTGCTCACGAATATTTCATCGTGATGATGGAGATACTCCTGACTACGAATGTACTGGTACAAGCGCTTTTGGCGCGAGATATCGCCTTGGGGTGAGAGTGAGAAAAAGTTGTTATCTCCGCGACAAATTTGCTGATAAAGCAGCGGATTCGCGTCGCGCAACATCACAACGAGCGCGCGCAGTGAAGACAGGTAGCGCGCGAAATTAACCAGTGTGACGGTAAAAACTGCCACGATTAGGATATCACCGTTCATAGACCTCTCCCTCCGCTACGCCGGATAGCGCTCAGAGGGAGAGGTAACCAGATTACTGCCCTGCTGAGCCGTCCATCACTGACGTAGACTCTTCAACCGCCATCGATGCCAAGTCTTTGTCAATAAAGAACAGTGCCTTGCCATCTTCGCCGACTAACTCGATCTTATCGAGTATGCCTTTAAACAGCTTCTCTTCTTCATGCTGCTCCGCTACATACCACTGCAAGAAATTGAAAGTAGAATAATCTTGTGTGGTAAACGCAACGTGCGCCAAGCTGTTAATTTTTTCCGTAATCAAGCGCTCGTGTTGATAGGTTTCGCGAAACACTTCGCCCAGTGATGCGAACTCATGACGTGGTGCGTCAATCGAACCCAAAATAGGCATCGCCCCTGTCTCACTGACGTACGTAAAAAGGCGCTGCATATGCTGCATCTCTTCTTGTGCGTGCTTATGCAGGAATCGCGCGGCTCCTTCGAAGCCTTGATCCTCACACCAAGCGCTCATTTGTAAGTATAGATTTGATGAGAAAAACTCCAAATTGATCTGCTCATTGAGCCTGTCAACCATGGCAGGTGCTAGCATATAAAACATCCTCTTTATTTGGGGTTAGCTGCCATTCTGACCAGCAGCACGTTGGTTTTCAAGCGGATCACGCCGACTAACCGCATCGAGACCGAGTCTTGTATCGAATTTATGACTCGTGTCATCGTCGAGTTGTTGATCGGAATGCGATCACAGTGACTGTTTTTTATACGCAAGCTCGCTAAACTGCGATGACAGCCAGATAGAAAAAGGATAACCCTATGTCATACAAGCATATTTTGGTTGCTGTCGATTTGTCAGATGACAGTGAACGCCTGCTCAAGAAAGCCGATGCCTTAGCCAGTGCCCTCGACGCCCAACTTTCCTTAGTCCATATCGACGTTAATTACGCCGAGCTCTACACCGGGCTCATCGACATTAACTTAGTCGAGTCGCGTAACCGTGTGATTGAAGAAGCGCAGCAAAAGCTGAATCAACTGGCCAGTGACGCGCAAAGTCCAGTGACACATACCTTGGTCAGCAGTGGCGATCTTGCCGAGGAAATCACTGAATCGATTCAAAATATGGGGATCGATCTGGTCGTGGTCGGCCATCACCAAGACTTTTGGAGCTCGTTGCTCTCCTCCACCAAGCAG
The DNA here is from genome assembly GCF_001996015.1 of Salinivibrio sp. ML198. Taxonomy (NCBI): domain Bacteria; kingdom Pseudomonadati; phylum Pseudomonadota; class Gammaproteobacteria; order Vibrionales; family Vibrionaceae; genus Salinivibrio; species Salinivibrio sp. ML198. The sequence goes on along the minus strand of NZ_MUEZ01000022.1, from coordinate 39,449 downwards.
TTACTCAATAAAACACCGGTGGATCTGTTGATGGTGCCTATCCGCGACTAACAGAACCACTTTCTTCCCCCGCGAAGGCGGTGATTCCGCCTTCTTGCTGCCATCATCGCTTTATCTACTACTCACACCAAGATGAACCGATTGCGTCCCCGCGATGAAACGGTACACTGCCCTTTTTACCATTTTATCGAAGGAACCGAAGTCATGGGGTATCTTAGCGGCGTCACACTGCTGTGGGCCTTTTCATTTAGCCTGATTGGCGTGTATCTCGCCGGCCAAGTAGACAGTTATTTTTCTGTGCTGATGCGCATTGTATTGGCTGGACTGGTGTTTTTGCCCTTTTTGCGCCCTCGCCAAGTACGCCCTGCCTTTGCCGCAAAATTGATGCTGGTCGGTGCATGTCAACTCGGCATTATGTACTGCTTTTTCTATCAATCCTTTTTATTTTTGTCGGTGCCAGAGGTGCTGCTGTTTACCGTCTTTACCCCGCTTTACGTCACCTTGATTTACGATGCCTTAAAACGCCAGTTTAGCGCCTGGTATCTCGTCACTGCCGCGGTTGCAGTGCTTGGCGCCGTGGTGATCCGCTATGCGACCGTCAATCCTGACTTTTTAATCGGCTTTTTGGTGGTGCAAGGTGCGAACCTGTGCTTTGCGATTGGCCAAGTTGGTTACAAATACCTGCTTGAGAAAGAACAAACTCAGCTGCCTCAGCATGCGGTATTCGGTTGGTTTTATCTTGGCGCCTTAGTGGTGGGTGTGCTGGCTTTTGCCTTGCTGGGCAACAGCGACAAGCTGCCCACGACACCCACCCAGTGGGGTGTATTGATTTATCTAGGCACTATCGCCTCAGGACTGGGGTATTTCTTTTGGAATAAAGGTGCGACGCTAGTTAATGCGGGGGCACTCGCGGTGATGAACAACGCCCTGATCCCAGCCGGCATTGTGGTCAATGTACTGATTTGGAATCGCGAGGCAGATCTCATGCCATTACTCAGTGGCGGGGTGTTGATTTTAGCTGCGCTGTGGTTCAACCAAACCTGGGTCAAACGCCACGTTGCCGCGCAACGGAGTGCCGCCCCACGGTAGGCCGCCCCACGGTAGGCCGCCCCACGGCCTCTGCCACCCAAACACAAAACAGGCAGGGAAATCCCTGCCTGTTCACTTATCCGAGAGAGAAGACGCGATCAGATAAAGGCAAACGCGTCTGAGTAAAGGTGATCGCGGCTCACGCCACGCTCTTTGCAGAACATGTCACGCGCCACACCCGCCATTTCAAAACGGCCAGCGATATAGATGTCGTAAGCGCCCAGGCTGACAAAATCTTCCATCACCGCTTCCAATACATTACCCACTTTGCCGCGCCACTCGCCTTCGGCTTGTTCCACCACTGGCATAAAGGTGATATTACTGTGTGACTCAGCCAGTGCTTGCAGCTCATCATGCGCATAGAGCTGACAAGGGGTGCGGGCGCCCCAATAAATAAAGATCGGAGACTGTATACCTTGGCTAATACAGTGATCGACCATGCTGCGCACGTAAGAAAAACCAGTACCACCGGCAATCAGCAGCAAAGGACGCTCGCTCTCACGTAGCCAAGCATCACCGGCAGGCTCAGTAATTTCAAAGTCCGCTTGACCACTTTCTAACGCGGCTTTGGCCTTTTCAACCACTTCTAAGGCAAACGGGTTTTCATCTGCCGCGCCAACGTGCAGCTCAAGCTCTGCACCCGCTTCACGACATGGGCTGCTTGCCAGCGAAAACGGGCGCTTATCTTTTTCACCCATCACCGCCATCACGTATTGCCCCGGCTGATAGCTCACCGCCTGCTGCGGCTTTAGGATAATGCGGTAGGTGTGACACGCCAACGGCTCAACGGCGGTCACTTCACATAGTATCGACATTCTGTTCCTCTGTTTGTTATTGCTACAGCCGATGAGGTTATTAGAGGCGGCATCACTACCGCCTTTGGCTGTGTTTGTATCGTTAATGGTGAATGCTAGCGCATTCCAATAGGATTAGTCTAAGATCCCTAATTCATCCCAAATCGCGTCGACACGTGCGACGACCTCTGGATCTTTAGCAATAGGCGTCCCCCACTCACGGTCGGTTTCCCCTTGCCATTTATTGGTGGCATCGAGGCCCATTTTCGAGCCGAGCCCAACCACGGGAGAGGCAAAGTCAAGCGAATCAATAGGGGTATTATCCACCATCACGGTATCGCGCGACGGATCCATACGCGTGGTTATTGCCCAGATCACGTCATTCCAATCACGCGCGTTGACGTCGTCGTCACACACTATCACAAACTTGGTGTACATAAACTGGCGCAAGAACGACCACACGCCCATCATCACCCGCTTGGCATGACCAGGGTATTGTTTTTTCATGGTTACCACCGCCATGCGATACGAGCATCCTTCAGGCGGTAGGTAGAAATCGACAATCTCTGGGAACTGCTTTTGCAAAATCGGCACAAACACCTCGTTAAGTGCCACGCCTAAAACGGCAGGTTCATCCGGTGGACGCCCCGTGTAGGTGCTATGGTAAATCGGTTTTTTGCGCATGGTCAGATGCGTCACAGTGAACACATGGTGACGCTCAACCTCATTGTAATAACCGGTATGATCGCCATACGGCCCTTCATCCGCGTACTCATTAGGGTCGATATAGCCTTCCATCACAATTTCCGCACTGGCCGGTACATCCAAGTCGTTGCTGATACATTTGGCCACTTCGGTTTTACTGCCCCGTAATAAGCCGGCAAACGCATACTCGGACAAGGTATCCGGCACGGGCGTCACCGCGCCTAGAATGGTGGCAGGGTCAGCACCATAGGCCACGGTCACTGGGAAAGGTTCATTGGGATGGGTTTGCATCCAATCATGCAAATCTAACGCGCCACCGCGATGGGCCAACCAACGCATGATCACTTTGTTTTTGCCAATCTTTTGCTGGCGATAAATACCCAAGTTTTGCCGCTTTTTGTTAGGGCCACGCGTGATTGTCAGTCCCCAGGTAAGCAAAGGTGCCACATCACCCGGCCAACAGCGCATCACCGGAATGGTATCCAGATCGACCTCATCGCCGCTCAGCACCACCTCTTGGCAACGAGGGCGGCGTACGGTTTTCGCCGGCATGTTGAGCACTTGGCGAAAAACGGGCAGTTTATCGAGTGCATCACGAAAGCCCTTGGGCGGCTCTGGCTCTTTGAGATAAGCAAGCAATTTGCCGACTTCACGTAGCTCGAGGACGTCGTGACGCCCCATGCCCAAAGCAACACGCTTGGGGGTACCAAACAGGTTCGCCAGCACCGGCATGTCATAGCCCACGGGATTTTCAAACAACAGTGCGGGACCACCAGCTCGTAACGTGCGGTCGCAAATCTCGGTCATCTCAAGATCGGGATCAACCGGCTGGCTAATGCGTTTTAGCTCGCCTTGGGTTTCAAGATAGTCAATAAAATCGCGCAAATCGGAAAGTTTCATATCAGGCTCAAGGGGTTAATGGTCGCCTCTATGATACCAAGTTAAGCGGTATCCGGATCGGTAAAGGCTCGACATTAGCGCGACGGTAACGCAGATGCAATGTGCTGTTGGCCAAGCGGCCCGAGCTGGTCTTGTAATCCGCTCAACCAATCCCCCTTGCCCGCTTCCACCAGCAGTTGTGCCACTTCTTTACCTTGACGCAACGACAGCTGTGTTAGCAAAAAGTCGGCAACGGGTGCAGGTAACGGCGACAAATTGGCCAGTTGTCGAATCGCAGGTCCTCGCAGCGAGGGGTTGTCAGCCGCCGCCATCATTTGCCGCAGTGCAAAGGGATCAGTTCCCCGCTCACGCAGCGCGTGCAAGGCCGCAAGGCTATACTGATCGGTGCCTCGGCGCCACAATCGCTCATACAGCGCAGAACGCTCAGTGGCTTGTGCCAACGCCGCCAAAATAGCATTGTCGGGCATCCACATTAGGGTCGGATCATTGAGGTACTGATCGGCCAAATACGCTAAGCCATCGGCGTCATAATCGGCAATCATGGTCACCAAGGCGTCACGGCGTTGACGATAGTCAGACTGATCGGGGTCAATCCACTCGGTCATCACTAATTGGCGATAGCTCAATAGCATGCCGAGCTCTTGGGTTAATTGCTGCTGACGATAGCGATTAAGCTGCTTGCGGGCCGCGGCGGCATAATGAAATGCTGGCGTGGTCACCCAGTAACCATCTTGTTGATGACGCAATAAGAAGTGCGGCTGCTGCTGACTTAAAGTAGCAAGGTACTCACGCCACTTGTCGTTATCAAGCCGCAGAGGCGAAGAAAGCAGCCGATATAAGGTCGCTTCTCGGGTGAGCGGCGGCAGTTGGCGGATGTGCGACTCAAGCGCGCTGATCTCGCCATTGGCTTGGAGGGTAAAGGCAGTCCGCATGGCATCTATCGTGCTCGCTTTATCTAACACTTGCTCGATAAAAGGCTGAGTCACAATTTGGCCCTCTGTCGCTGGCGCGTTGGCCGACACAGAGAGCGAGAAAAGGCCCACTAGACCTAGGCCAATCCCTAATAACTTGATGCGAAAACGTCTTGCCATCCGTTGCAATCCTATCTTCGGTGCCACGCGTCCTGCGTCACCTTTCCTTGGTGACAATGATTGTGCGAGCTCAGTATCAACGGGGCAATAAAAAAGCACTGCGAATGCGCAGTGCTTAACATTATTGCGTTATCAGTTACGAGTTTTGCCGACGCATGGCGTCAAAGAACTCATTGTTGGTTTTGGACATCGCCAGTTTACCAATCAAGAACTCCATGCCTTCCAGCTCGCCCATCGGGTGGACGATTTTGCGCAGGATCCACATTTTTTGTAGTTCATCAGGCTTGGTCAGCAACTCTTCACGACGGGTACCAGAGCGGGTGAAATCGATGGCAGGGAAAACACGTTTTTCAGCAATCTTACGCGACAGGTGTAATTCCATATTACCCGTGCCTTTAAACTCTTCGTAGATCACTTCGTCCATCTTCGAGCCTGTGTCCACCAGCGCAGTGGCAATAATGGTCAAGCTGCCACCTTCTTCCACATTACGCGCCGCACCAAAGAAACGCTTAGGACGGTGCAAGGCGTTGGCGTCAACACCACCGGTCAATACTTTGCCTGACGAAGGTACAACCGTGTTATAAGCACGCGCCAAACGGGTAATCGAGTCCAGCAAGATCACCACGTCTTTTTTGTGCTCCACCAAGCGCTTGGCTTTTTCGATAACCATTTCAGCCACTTGCACGTGACGGTTCGCTGGCTCGTCAAAGGTTGACGCGACCACTTCACCCTGTACCAAGCGCTGCATCTCGGTCACTTCTTCTGGGCGCTCATCAATCAAGAGCACCATCAGTTCACAATCCGGATGGTTGAACGCGATGCTTTGCGCAATGTTTTGCAGCAGCATGGTTTTACCCGCTTTTGGCGGTGCCACAATCAAGCCACGTTGCCCTTTACCAATCGGCGAGGCTAAGTCGAGTACACGGGCGGTGATGTCTTCGGTGGAGCCATTCCCACGTTCCATCACCATGCGCTCGCTGGCGTGCAATGGGGTCAAGTTTTCAAACAGGATTTTGCTGCGAGCATTGTCTGGCTTGTCACTGTTAACTTGGTTAACTTTTAATAGCGCAAAGTAGCGCTCGCCGTCTTTTGGCGGCCGAATTTTACCCGCGATGGTATCGCCTGTGCGCAGGTTAAAGCGACGAATTTGGCTTGGCGATACATAAATGTCGTCCGGGCCGGCCAAATACGAGCTGTCTGCGCTGCGCAAGAAGCCAAACCCGTCTTGAAGAATTTCCAGTACGCCATTGCCGAAAATATCTTCACCGCTTTTTGCGTGCTGTTTGAGGATCGAGAAAATGATGTCCTGTTTACGCAAGCGAGCCAGGTTTTCAAGTCCCATGCTTTCGCCAAGCGCAACCAGCGTCGAGACGGGTTGAGTCTTCAGTTCGGTAAGATTCATAGTGGTGAGTGTCTTGTTTGTCAAAGTTGAGGTCTGAAATTAGTTAGCGTGTCGAGACCAGTGGTATGTTCGAGAGATGAACAGAAGTACAAATTCCGTGCAATAAGGTAGCACCTAAATGGGGTATCGTCTAGTTAGCAGAAAAACAACCGCCGCTGAGAGGCAGCGACGGTTACTTTAGCATTAGAGGTTGGCGTCAAGAAACTCTTTCAACTGAGTTTTTGACACTGCACCAACCTTGGTTGCTGCTACGTTGCCATCTTTAAAGAGCAGCAACGTTGGGATACCACGGATGCCGAACTTAGGCGGTGTACCTGCGTTCTGGTCAATGTTCAGTTTTCCGATGGTGACTTTACCTGCGTATTCTTCAGCGATTTCGTCCAGGATTGGCGCGATCATTTTGCAAGGTCCACACCATTCTGCCCAAAAATCTACCAATACAGGCCCTGCAGCTTTTAGAACGTCTGCTTCAAAGCTGTCGTCGGTTAGCTGCATAATTTTGTCGCTCATCTTCTACTCCAATACATGTTTTTGTTACTGGCTAAATTGCGACCAGTAAATTATGGGACTATTTGACTGGATTCGCTTCCGTATTGCAAGCCTAAGCTGATATTCTATCCGGATGAAAATGACGCATATCACAGAGCAGAAATTTGCCGAGCTCGGCTTGCACGCCGATGTTCTTAAGAGCTTGGAGGCCAAAGGGTTTACTCAATGTACCCCAATCCAAGCCTTGGCATTGCCGGTCCTGCTCACCGGCCAAGACATTGCAGGACAGGCGCAAACGGGGACAGGCAAAACCCTGGCGTTCCTGGCTGCGACGTTTCATCACCTCCTTACAACCGATGCCCCTGCATCGCGTAAAAAGAATCAACCGCGTGCCATCATATTAGCTCCTACGCGTGAATTAGCGATTCAGATCTATAATGATGCGGAGCCGCTATTAGCCAATACGTCGATCAGCGCAGGACTTGCCTATGGTGGCGAAGGCTACGACAAACAGCAACAAACACTTGAACAGGGTGTCGACATTTTAATCGGAACCTGTGGTCGAATCATCGATTTTTACAAAAAGAAAGTGATTGATTTGCATGGTATTCAAGCCGTAGTGCTTGATGAAGCCGACCGTATGTTTGATCTCGGTTTTATCAAAGATATCCGCTTTTTGTTTAACCGCATGCCCGCCCCCGATCAGCGCTTGAACATGCTGTTTTCGGCGACCTTGTCGTATCGCGTTCAAGAACTGGCCTTCGAGCACATGACGAACCCAGAGCATGTGGTGGTCGAGCCCGAACAAATTACCGGCCATCGCATCAAAGAAGAGTTGTTCCAGCCATCGAACAAGGAAAAAATGCCGCTGCTGCAAACCTTGATCGAAGAAGACTGGCCTGAACGCGCGATCATTTTTGCCAACACTAAGCATCGCTGCGAATCGATTTGGGCGCATCTAGCCGCCGATAACCACCGTGTAGGCTTGCTTACGGGTGACGTGCCGCAGAAAAAACGGGTTAAAATCCTCGAACAATTCACTAATGGTGAGCTGGATTTGTTGGTGGCGACTGATGTCGCGGCGCGCGGCCTGCATATTCCGCAGGTGACCCATGTGTTTAATTATGATCTCCCAGACGACGCACAAGACTACGTGCATCGCATTGGCCGAACGGGGCGTGCAGGCGCCAGTGGTAGCTCCATCAGCTTTGCGTGTGAAGAATACGCCGTCAATCTCCCCGCGATTGAAGAATACATCGAACACAGTATTCCAGTCAGCGAATTTGACCGCAGTGCACTGCTAAAAGATTTGCCGCCGCCCAAGAAAATGGCCAAGCGCCCCAATACGCAGCGTCGCAGCAACAACAAAGGTGGCGGAAATAACCGTAACCGCCAACGTCGCCGCCCGCAAAAGTCGGCATAAGGTTTAACGGCACATAGGTCAGAGCGCATCATGAGTGGTCACGGACATCCCACATCGACCCCGTCGCTGTACGCCGCGATTGATTTAGGCTCCAACAGCTTTCATATGCTGGTGGTGCGCCAAGTGGCAGGCAGCGTGCAAACTCTCGCGAAAATTAAGCGAAAAGTTCGTCTCGCCGCAGGTATGGACGACCAACAACAGCTAAGCGACGAAGCCATGCAGCGTGGCTGGGATTGCTTGGCCTTGTTCGCCGAGCGCCTGCAAGATTTCAACACCGATAATATCCGTGTCGTCGCCACGGCGGCCCTACGTCGCGCAAGCAACGCGGATGCGTTTTTAGCCCGAGCTAACAAACTGCTTGGCCACCCGATTGAAATCATTTCGGGGGAAGAAGAGGCGCGTACCATCTACCAAGGGGTCGCGCATACCTCTGGCGGAGCGGGCAAACGCTTGGTGGTCGACATCGGTGGTGCCAGCACCGAGCTCATCATCGGTGAGCAATTTGAGCCTACCTTACTGCAAAGCCTCAATATGGGCTGTGTCACCTTTTTAGAAGACTATTTTGCCGATCGCGTGCTCAATCAATCGGCGTTTGATACCGCGATTGCCGGCGCCAAAGCCGAGTTAGCCCCGCTGATTGCGCAATATCGTGCGCTCGGTTGGGACTGCTGCGTAGGCGCCAGCGGTACCGTGCAGGCACTGCAAGAGATCATGGTCACCCAAGGCATGGATGAAGTGATTACACTCGATAAACTGCATCGTTTGCGCGATCAAGCCATCGCCTGTGGGCAAATGGACGCATTGGATATCGAGGGATTGACGTTAGAACGTGCGCTGGTGTTTCCAAGCGGCTTATCGATACTGATCGCCATTTTCGAGTGCTTAGAGGTGACACGCATGACCCTAGCGGGTGGGGCGCTGCGAGAAGGCTTGGTGTATGAAATGATGACCGCGATGCGCCATAGCGATATTCGTGCCCGCACCATTGCCAGCATCCAGTCTCGCTATCAGCTGGATGAAGCACACGGTATCAATGTCGCCGACACCGCCTTGGAGCTGCTCAATCAATGTCCGGCATCCTGGGTACCTGAGCCGGAAGCACAAAGCTTGCTTCATGCCGCCGCCTGCGTGCATGAAATTGGTTTAAGCATTGGCTTTAAGCAAGATGGTGATCATGCCGCGTATTTGATCACCCATCTCGATCTGCCCGGCTTTACGCGAGCACAGAAACAATTGGTCGCCACCTTGCTCCGCTACTATCGAGAGCAACTGGTGCTCATTGATGGCCAGCACGCGCTGTCTACCACCAGCGCCAATCGTCTGTTGCGCCTGCTGCGAATTGCGGTGATCTTATGCCATCGACGCGACAGTCGCGTCCGACCGATGCTAGCCCTCACTGCCGAGGAGGATGCTCTTACCCTCCACTTGGACACCACATTACTCGAGGCCAGCCCCTTGTTGCGTGCCGAGCTAGAGCAAGAGGCCTTGCGCCAATCAAGCCTTGGGTTGCCCCTAGTGGTGCTCACTGACGAAACTCGCATCTAACACCGGCGATGAATAAAAAAGCCCGCACCAGTGATGATGCGGGCTTTTTTTATTGAAGATCTGCGACACTACGCGGTGGTGATCCCGCTATGACGCAATAAGGCGTCAGGGCTTGGTTCGCGACCTCTAAAGCGCACAAACAAATCTTTCGGTGCCTCACTGCCGCCACGGCTGAGAATATGATTCAGGAAGTCCTCGCCGGTGTCGCGGTTAAAGATCCCTTCTTCTTCAAAGCGCGAGTAAGCATCGCTCGATAGCACTTCTGCCCATTTATAGCTGTAGTAACCTGCACTGTAGCCACCGGCAAAAATATGGCCAAACGCGTGCGGGAAACGGTTCCACTCAGGCGCGGGGACCACAGAGACCTGCTCACGCACCGCACTGAGTGTTTCCATGATCCGCGGGCCGACCTCTGGGTCAAACTCACTGAACAAACGGAAGTCGAATAAACTGAACTCAAGCTGGCGCAACATCGCCATCGCCGAATTAAAGTTCTTCGCGGCGAGCATTTTTTCTAGCATGTCTTCCGGTAAGGCTTCTCCCGTTTGGTAATGCCCCGAGATAAAGCTCAGTGCCTCTTGCTCCCAGCACCAGTTCTCTAAAAACTGGCTTGGCAGCTCAACCGCATCCCAAGGCACACCATTGATCCCTGACACATCCGCCACGTCGACTTGCGTCAACATATGGTGAATGCCATGACCAAATTCGTGGAATAAGGTGACCACTTCGTCATGGGTAAACAGCGCAGGGTCATCGCCCACTGGTGGGTTAAAGTTGCAGGTTAAATACGCCACTGGCGTTTGTAGCTCACCGTCTGCTTGACGACGACGAACGCGACACTCATCCATCCATGCGCCGCCACGTTTGTTTTCTCGCGCATACAAGTCAAGGTAGAAGCTACCGCGCAGGGTGCCTTGGCTATCATGAATATCATAAAAGCGCACACTGTCATGCCAGGTGTCGATGCCTTTACGCTCGGTAATCGTCATGCCAAACACACGATGCATCACTTCAAACAAGCCGGAGAGTACACGTGCTTCAGGGAAGTAAGGGCGAAGCGCTTCATCAGAGATGGTGTAGCGTGCTTGCTTGAGTTTTTCACTGTAATAAGGGATATCCCAAGGCTCGAGGGCATCAACCCCAAACTCTTCTTTGGCATAGGCTTTCACTTCCGCGAATTCACGCTCGCCTTGTGGGCGCGCTTTATCGACCAGATCATTCAAAAAGCCCATCACCTGGTCTGGGGTTTCCGCCATTTTCGTGGCGAGGGATAGTTCACTGTAGTGATTAAAGCCAAGTAGACGTGCTAACTCATGCTTGAGGCGCAGCGACTCGTTCATCAGCTCAGTATTGTCCCACTGCCCCGCCTGCGGCCCGCGATCAGAGGCGCGCGTGGTAAAGGCTTCGTACATTTCCTGACGCAGCGCTCGGTTATCACAGTACATCATGACGGGCAGATACGAAGGGATATCCAGGGTAAATAAGTAACCTTGTTGCGACTTGCTCTCGGCTTGCGCTTTTGCCGCGTTGCGCGCCGATTCGGGTAACCCCGCTAAGTCACTTTCATCGCTAATCAGCTTGCTCCACCCCATGGTGGCATCGAGCACATTGTTGCTAAACGATGATGATAGCTCCGACAACCGCTTTTGAATCTCACCAAAGCGGTGTTGCTGGTCGGCTGGCAAGGCAATTCCGGACAGTTCAAAGTCTTGCAGCGCATCGTTAATCGCTTTTTGCTGTGCCACATCGAGGGCGGAAAACTCAGCACTGTCTTTCATCGCTTTGTATGCTTGGTATAACCCCTTGTGCTGACCACGCCAGGTGGAGTATTCCGACAGTAACGCCAGGCAGCTTTCATACGCCTCACGCAATGGCTGACTATTGACCACCGCATTCATATGGCTCACCGGTGACCAGATGCGGCCAAGTCGATCTTCCGCCTCTGTGACAGGCACACTGACCGAATCCCAGCTGGGTTGCTCAGTCGCCGCCGCGGCATCTACCGCTTGGCGACAGTCAGCAATCGCGGCTTCCACTGCTGGTTTGACATGCTCTGGCTTAATGGCGGAAAACGGAGGTAAATCCTCAAATTGAAGAAGCGGGTTGGACATAGTGCCTTCCTTTTTGCTGATAAGGCGCTCGCATCGCGAGCCCCGGGCAGATAAGTAACCTTATTTATATGCCGTCTCTCTCTACGCTTTTCAATCCCTCCCCGTTTAGCGGGGTGTATTGCGAGCGTTACAAAATGATTCTGAGACTGCTGCCGCACTGTCGGTTTGGTATGCTATGTCTTTAGGGGTCAGAGATAGTGGCTTTACAAGCGACGCCAAACACGACAAGCTGACCTCGATATCAATGCCAGTGGCACCCAGTGCCTATAAGATGGAGAAAGACATGGCGAAGCATTTCGACTACATCTGTATCGGTGGCGGCAGCGGCGGTATTGCCTCAGCCAACCGTGCCGCGATGCACGGTGCTAACGTCGCCCTTATTGAAGCAAAGCACCTTGGTGGCACCTGCGTAAACGTAGGCTGTGTCCCTAAAAAAGTCATGTGGCACGGTGCTCAAGTTGCCGAAGCCCTTAACCTTTACGCATCAGACTATGGCTTTGATGTGGACGTGAAAGGCTTTAATTGGTCGACCTTAGTGGATAACCGTGAAGCCTACATTAGCCGCATTCATAAGGCTTACGACAACGTTCTGGGTAAAAACAATATCGATGTCATTCGTGGTTTTGCCCGCTTTGTCGATAACAACACGGTAGAAGTGGATGGCGAGCACTACACCGCCGATCACTTTCTGATTGCCGTGGGGGGCACACCCACTATTCCGAACATTCCAGGCGCAGAGTTGGGGATTGACTCCGATGGCTTCTTTGCCCTCCCCGAGCAACCTAAACGCGTGGCCGTGGTCGGTGCGGGTTACATTGCAGTCGAAATCGCCGGCGTACTGCATGCCTTGGGCTCTGATACCCACTTATTTGTGCGTAAAGACCGCCCATTACGCACCTTCGACCCCATGGTCACCGACACCTTGGTCGAGGTAATGGAAAAAGAAGGCCCCACTCTTCACACCCAGCATGTCCCCGTGTCGGTCACTGAAGAAAGTGATGGTAGCCTGACTCTGGCCTTTGAAAACGGCACCACCCACAACACGGACACCCTGATCTGGGCGATTGGCCGTCACCCGACGACCGATAAAATCAACCTCGGCGCCACCGACGTGCAGACCACGGCCGATGGCTACATCAAGGTTGACCCCTATCAGACCACCAGCGTCCCACACATTCACTGTGTCGGGGATATTATGGATGGCGGGATTGAGCTGACGCCTGTCGCCGTCAAAGCTGGACGTCTACTCTCAGAACGTCTGTTTAACGGCCAAACGCATGCCAAAATGGACTATGATTTGGTTCCCACCGTGGTATTCAGTCACCCACCCATTGGCACCATTGGTTTGAGCGAACCAGAGGCGCGTGCCAAATACGGCGATGACAATATTAAAGTCTATACCTCCAGCTTTGCGGCCATGTACACCGCCGTCACTCAGCACCGTCAACCCTGTAAGATGAAACTGGTTTGCGCAGGCGATGAAGAAAAAGTGGTCGGTCTGCACGGTATTGGCTTTACCGTTGATGAAATGATTCAAGGTTTTGCGGTGGCGATGAAGATGGGCGCCACCAAAGCGGACTTTGATAGTGTGGTCGCGATTCACCCCACCGGGTCAGAAGAGTTTGTTACCATGCGCTAAACCGCGCGAAATGGGCTCACATCAAAACGCCGTGTTCAACACGGCGTTTTTTATTGGTCACTCGCGAGCATGATGAGACAGGCGACTAGTGAGTGAGCTGCGCACAAAATCGTGCTAAGCCTTCTTTAATGTCCGCTAACGCAGCAGCGGCTTGGTCGGCGGCCTCTTGCTTTGCCGCTTGCTCGAGTGTCAATGCTTGCTGATGCAGCTCGAGCGCCGCTAAATTGCCAGCGCTGCCTTTCATTTTGTGCGCTTCGCGCGCCAAGGCGGTGTAGTCGGCGTTAGCAAGCTGCTTTTCCATGCTTGGCAGTTGTTGCTCACTTTCTTCAACAAATATACTGCAAGCCTCATCAAGAAGCGCCGGGCTATCCATTAGCCGGCTTAAGGCTTCTTCTTTATCCCAAACCGATACATCGGCTTTTCCTTGATTGACACTCATGATGGACCCTTTGTACTGATAGACCTATGTGCCACGGGGGCTGTTTGATGGCTTTGTCGCCACCTTGTTTCTAATCGTTACTAAGCTTAACTGTCTACGTCTAGCACATTGAGAATGTCGCTAAACTCAGGCTCAATCATGCTCGCTTTTCCCCCAATTCATAACAAAGAAGTGAGTGCAGAACATGATGGATATGTTGCCTTGGCTAATCGTTTCTGGCCTGATTGTCTCAGTGATCACCGGACTACTGACCGTACTGATGGTAAAAGGCCTCGACTAAGCCCTTCAAGGCTCCTTAGTTCGCTATGGAGCCTTTATTTTTCCTTCCTTTTTTTGCCTTTCTTTTTTTCTTTGTTCGCTTTTTTGCCCTTTTTGTCTTTCTTGTCCGCTTTATTCTTGGCTTTTTGCGCTTTTTTATCCCCGTCACTGGCAAGAGGCACAGGGCGACAGAGATAACCTTTTTCACTGGCGACTCGCGCACACTTACTGCAAGCCGCTCGCGGTGGCGTGGTAATCGATGCGAGCGCACTTAAGTTGGCCTCAACCTCACCCCGTCGCCATTTGCACAAAGACTTAGCCATTTACGCCTCCGCACTTAACGCTGCGTTGATATACATGTCAAAGCGGTTCTTCTTGGTGGTAATACTAGAGTGTGGTGGCGTTGCCGCCAAGGGCTCAGCATAATCTGGACGCTTAACCACTACGCGGCTACGCGCGAGCTGGCACGCAGGCGCTAACAAGGCATCGGCGTCCGTGTCAGCGCCCACCAAAGCTTGGAACACACGCATTTCTTTTTTCACTAAGGCTGCTTTTTTCTTGTGGGGATACATAGGATCTAAATAGACCACATCAGGTCGTTGTAGCCCAGGGGTCTGCGCCATATCGGTAAGTGCTTGCTCACTACTGGCATGCAGCAGTGTCATGCGCGATTGCATCCATGTACCAATCTCACTGTCTTGATAGGCGCGCTGTAGCCCATCGTCGAGCAATGCGGCGACCACTGGATGCCGCTCAATCATTTGCACCTGACAACCTAAGGATGCTAATACGAACGCATCACGACCCAAGCCAGCCGTGGCATCCAACACCCGTGGCGTGACGCCTTTGTTGAGCCCCACCGCCTTCGCGATTGCCTGCCCTTTGCCGCCACCGAACTTACGCCGATGGCCGACCGCACCGCCAACAAAGTCGACATACACAGCGCCTAACTTAGGCTCATCCTGTTTGCGCAGCTCAAGGCGTGTCGTGGTCATGATCAACGCAAATGACGAATCAGGTGTGTGTGTAAGTGACCACTTGCTTTTTAGTCCCTCAAATTGCTCGGACTTGTCAGGGGCGTCGCAAATCAAACTGAGTTGCACATTGGCTCTCCGCGGCTGGTTATGCGCCGAGTATATCAGAGATGGATTTTTTCCTTTATCGTCTCTCGACGCGTCGACCAATTTTTTACCTGCTCGCCTAAGGGCGCGGGTACGCTAAAGTGATAGCCTTGGGCATAATCCACATCCAGCGCGCGTAGTTTGTTGAGAATACGGGCGTTCTCGACAAACTCCGCCACGGTTTGTTTCCCCATTTGTTTAGCCAACTCATTGATTGCTTTCACCATCGCATAATCGGTGTCATCGGTGGCGATATCGCGGATAAATTGGCCATCGATTTTAATGATGTCGACGGGCAAGCGCTTCAAGTAACCAAACGACGAAATGCCCGCGCCAAAGTCGTCCAAGGCAATCACACACCCCAAGGCTTTTAGCTGCGAGAAAAGCTCGATAGCACTGCTCATGTTGGTAATCGCCGCGGTTTCAGTGATCTCCAGACAGATGCACTCGCTAGGCACTTGGGTTTGCTTAATCGCGGTGATTAAGAAGGTGACAAAATCTTTTTGGGTGATTGACCGTCCCGACAGGTTAATCGAGATTTTACCCAGCTTGGCAATCTGATCCGGGTGAGCATCAAACCACGCCAGCGTTTTGGTCACCACCACAGTGTCGAGTTGATGTGCCATATTGTAGCGCTCGGCTGCTGGGATAAACATGCTGGGCGGCAACCAACCGCCTTGGGTATCGCGCATCCGCACCAACGCCTCGATGTAGAGCGTATCTTGTCTACCTGGTCGGATATCGACGATCTGCTGTGCATAGATATCAAAGCGGTCGTGAGCAATGGCATCATGGATGTGGCTGACATATGCCATTTCTTGCTCACGGCGTTGCAGCTCCTCATCATCCGGGTGATAAAGGTGTAAACGGTTACGCCCTTCGTCTTTGGCGGCATAGCAGGCGGTGTCCGCTTGCGCGTGTACCTGCTGCGGCGAGCCGGCGGTGCGATCCAGAAGGCGAATCCCCAACGAGCACGCTAAGCGCATGCGACTGCCGTGCCAGAAAAACTCACTGTCCGCCAAGGTTGCCAGGAGTTGGTGCCCCCAACTCAACGCGCTCTCGGCCGAGTGATGATAGACAATCACACCAAATTCATCCCCCCCGAGTCGCGACAAGACCGCACCTGTTGGCAGATGTTGCTGGATGATCTGGGCAACTTGTTTAAGTGCCTCGTCCCCCGCTTCATGTCCGGCGGTGTCATTAATCAGCTTAAACTGGTCCATATCGATGTAGTACATCGCGTGACACTGATCTTCTTCTCGCGCTTGTAACAGCGCGGCGGCGAGCTTTTGTTCAAAATAACTACGATTATACAGCCCCGTTAAATAGTCGTGATGGGCTTGATAAGTCAGCTGGTTTTCCATTTCTCGATGCGCGGTGATGTCTTCGCCCACCACCAGCAGCTGCGTCTGATTATGCATCGCGCGCACGGTTTCCCGAACCCACAAGGTATGACCATTGCCGGCACGATAAGGTATCTCACGCCGCCACACCTGCTCTTGGTTGTTGTGATCCCGTTTAATCATTCGATGGGGAGGCACTTGATGATCCGCATATAAGGAGGTGATCTTGTGCCCTAATAACGCGGCTTTATCATAACCAAACAAATCAGCGGCATACTGATTGAGCGATTGAATACGTGCTTGGTAATCAATGGTTAATAGAATGACAGGCTGCTGTTCATACAACATGCGGTATTCAATTTCGCTGCGCTGTAGCTTCTCTTCGGTTTGTTTGCGCTGGGTAATATCACGAGCTTCTAACAGCACGCGACGTTGACCGTTTTCGCTGGGAAACCCTTTGACCGCCACGTCCAAAATCACCTCACGATGCGCTTCACTGAGGCAAAGCTCAAACCGGCGAGGCTGGGAGAAATCGGTAAGCTTGAGGTGCTCCTCGAGGCGGGCGGGATTGCGCCAAATCGGCCAAAACCACAAAGGTCGTCCACGATACGGGTGACTCACGCTGATTAATTGATTAAAGCTGGCATTGCCTGACACCAAGATCCCGTTCTCATCCAACAGTGCAATAAACTGGTTACTTTGATCAAAAATACCTTTAAGCATTGCTCGGTGACGCTTTAACGCTGACTCACTGCGACGTAACTGGCGAATATTGGCACCGAGCATGGCTATCACGCTTCCCAATACCAACACCGCCAATGCCACGGCTTGAAACGCAACTTGGTGCTTTTGCCAAAGCGGCTGAGGCTTGTTAATCACCTCAGCGTCTTCGATGGCGCTCACATCCACATCCCAATCTTTCAGTGCGGGGTAATCGAATAACGTCAGATTAGTACTGTCTCGTTCAGGGGGGAGGTTGCCCGCCAGTACATCCAACAGCAGCTGACCTTGGTGCTGACCTTGAGTTCTGCCATCGATCACAATGCCACCGATCACGCCCTGACCCAGCATAAAGCTCATCGCACCATAAATCGGTACAGGCGAATCTTGGGTAAGAGTATGAATACCACTGAGTCTATCGAGAAAGGTGCCGTTCGCATCGCGAAAATAGGACAAGTAATACACCGCCTCGCCCGGCTGCATCGCTTGAATACGGTCACGTAAACCTTGGAATGGCAGGTTGGACAGCCTCACAATCTCGAGGCCTGACTGACCCGCCTTTCTCAGTTGCGCCTTCACCACATTCCAATACTGACGACTGGAGAACGTCTCATCGAGCAGTACATACACCCGCTTTAAATCTGGATGCAAGCGCTTCATTAGCGCCAAGTTGCGCGGTAGGTCTATTTCTTCTTTCACCCCCGTGACTTTGGGCAGTAAGGGGTAATGTTGACGACCAAAGTTATTGAGCCCCGCATAGACGACCGGTGTATCGCCCACGTACTCATGCAATTCATGGATCAGCCATAATGCGGCATTATCCGTGGTCAGAATGGCATCAAAATCATGGTTGGTCAGTTTATGGATATAAACATCTTTGAGCTGTTCGCGATAGGCATCCGATTGGTAGCGTTTACTTTCTAGGTAGGAATGCTGGAAAGCGATCTCTTCGCCTTGCGTGGCCGTTTCCAACCCTTCAACCAACGCCTGGTTCCAAAAGAAACCAGGATGATAGGAGTGCACTACCAGCACATCTTTTTGTGCGGCATTGACGCTACTGGCGATGAGCAGTAGTAAGCCACCGAAAACGTATTTGATCCCCACATCCCCTTCCTGTTGGTTTGTTGGTATCTTGCTAAACAACGCGATACCCTACATTAGGCGTTAACGAAGTGGCTAAGCAACCGCGTTAACGAAAAATCTGGCCATGCTATAACTAAAAGACTAAAACAATGAACGAGTTGCCAAAATTGGATGACCTAGATCGTCGTATTCTCTCTACGCTGTTGGATGACGCGCGCGTCCCCTACGCAGAAATGGCAAAGCGCTTTCATGTCAGTCCCGCCACCGTTCACGTGCGGGTTGAGAAAATGAAAGCCGCGGGCATCATCGAAGGCACGGAAATATTGGTCAACACCAAAAAACTCGGCTACGACGTGTGCTGCTTTATCGGCATCAATCTTAAAGCGGCGCGAGATTATCACTCGGCACTAGAAAAACTCAATCAGCTCGACGAGGTGGTAGAAGCCTACTACACCACGGGGGCCTATAATATTTTCGTTAAGCTCATGTGCCGCTCTATCGAAGAGCTACAGTTTGTGTTGATTGACAAGCTTCAAGCCATCGACGAAGTACAATCCACAGAAACACTGATCTCACTACAGAACCCCATTAACCGCAATGTGATCCCTTGAGTTTTGTGGGGTCATCCAGGGCAGGCTAAAAAAACGCCCTTGCTCGTGGCAAGGGCGCTTTCATAAAAGGCGAGTTAACCGACCGTCTCTTCCGGTCTGGGAGGCAAGGTGGCACCCGCGTCTTCCGCTAACCACTCGGCCACTTGCTTAGCAAAGTAGGTGAGGATCCCATCGGCCCCCGCACGCTTAAAGCACAATAATGACTCCATCACTGTCTCGCGCTCTTTTAGCCAGCCATTATCAATGGCCGCCTTGTGCATCGCATACTCGCCCGATACCTGGTAGGCAAACGTCGGCACTTTAAGCTCATTTTTTACCCGGCGTACCACATCCAAATACGGCATCCCGGGTTTAACCATCACGGTATCAGCCCCTTCAGCAATATCCATCGCCACTTCGTGCAAGGCTTCATCGCTGTTGGCCGGATCCATTTGATAGTTGGCTTTGTTACCCCCTTTCAGGTTCGCCGCCGAGCCTAATGCATCGCGAAACGGGCCGTAGTAATTGGACGCATACTTGGCAGAATACGCCATGATCTGGGTATTGATATGACCATTGGCTTCCAATGCCTCACGGATACGACCAATCCGTCCATCCATCATGTCAGAAGGCGCGACAATATCGACGCCCGCTTCGGCATGAGATAGGGCTTGTTTGATCAGTACCTCGGTGGTGGGCTCGTTCATCACATAGCCGTCTTCATCAATGATCCCGTCTTGGCCGTGCACGGTGTAAGGGTCTAGTGCCACATCGGTGATCACGCCCATTTGCGGCACATGCTCTTTGAGTAAGCGCACCGCGCGTGGCACTAACCCTTCGGGGTTAAATGCCTCCGAGGCACAACTGGTTTTAAACTCTTTCGGGATCACAGGAAAGAGTGCAATGGCAGGGACACCCAGCTTGGCAAGGTAATCGGCTTCATGGAGCAATAGATCAATCGAGAGTCGCTCGATGCCGGGCATGGATGCCACTGGCTCACGACGATTCTTACCCATGAGCACGAAGATTGGGTAAATCAAATCGCTTGCGGACAATGAATGTTCCGCCACCATACGGCGGCTAAAGTCAGTTTTGCGTGTACGACGCAGGCGTCGAGCAGGAAAGGCGCCTTGAATGGATACGGTCACTGTATCCTCCTTTAAGTTGCAGACCTGGGCTTTGGGGCAGCGAACTGCCTCGTGTAGTGTTCACCCAGTCACTGAATAGAAAAGCAGCGCTGAGTGTTTTTTATTGTGCAATCAATAATATGTTCGACAGGCTGTTGACGTAATCGTGCCACTGTTTGGGCGATATGGGGCAAGTATTTCGGCTCATTACGACTGCGTTTAGGTCGCGGCCGTATATCGCGAGGCTGTAAATACGGCGCATCGGTTTCTATCATCAACCTGTCATCGGGCAACCAGCTTACCTGTTGCTGAAGCTGCTGTCCGCGGCGCTCGTCGCATAGCCATCCCGTTACCCCTATATATAAACCGGCATCGAGGCAATCGCGCAGCGCGCGGTCATCGCCAGTAAAACAATGCAGCACCGCCGCGGGCAGTTTGTCGAGCCATGGACGCAAAATGGCGAACCAGCGATCGTGGGCATCACGACAGTGCATAAACACCGGCATTGAAAGCTCAGCCGCTAGCGCAAGCTGCGCCTCAAAGACCGCTTCTTGTTGTGGCCGCGGCGAAAAGTCCCGATTAAAATCAAGCCCACACTCACCGATTGCGACCACCTCGGGACGCTGCGCTAATTGCTGAATCGCGCTTAAATCTGTCGCCTCGACCGATTTGGCATCATGCGGGTGAACACCCGCCGTGGCATAGGCAAAACCAGGATAAGAGCTCGCAAGCGCGGCGGCTGCTTGGCTCTCATCGATACTGGTGCCGGTCAGAATCATGCCCGTGACGCCCGCCTGTTTGGCATCAGCCACCACGGTCTCTCTGTCTTGATCAAACCGTGTGCTTGTCAGGTTAACACCAATATCGATCATTCACTGGCCTCCTCGGATTCTGATTTCTCACGTGGGACATAAAAGCGCGATAGCACCACGCCCAGCTCGAACAGCAAGCACATGGGAATGGCCAGCAAGGTTTGTGAAATCATATCCGGTGGCGTCAGCATCATCCCCACCACAAACGCAGCCACTACCACATAGGGCCGCTTGCGGGTTAAGCTTTGTGCCGTGGTCGCCCCTGTCCAAACCAGCAGTATAATCGCGATAGGGATCTCAAAGGCAATGCCAAAGGCGAGAAAGAGCGCCAAGATAAAGTCGAGATAACTGGCAATATCCGTTGCCACTTGCACCCCTTCTGGCGCAATAGACGTGAAAAAGCCAAACACCAATGGCAGCACCACCCAGTACGCAAATGCCACGCCCGCGTAGAACAGCAACGAACTCGACACCAAAAGCGGCATCACTAACCGCTGTTCATGCTTATACAGGCCGGGAGCAACGAACGCCCAGATTTGATATAGCACCACAGGGATGGCGACGAAGACGGATATGACCAAAGTCAGCTTAATTGGCGTAAAGAAGGGAGACGCGACATCCGTAGCGATCATGCTCGCCCCTTCGGGCAGTTTGTCGATCAGCGGTTGGGCTATCAGGCTGTAAATATCATTGGCAAAATACACCAAGCAGGCAAAGACCACTAAGATGGCGATAATTGCGCGAAGCAGGCGGTTACGAAGCTCCATCAAGTGGCTGATAAGGGGCTGAGTATCGTTCACAGAAGACATAGTGGTTTGTTCACCGAAAACATAAAGCGTCTGACTCGTTATCGCTTATCCGTTGATGGCGCATCGTCGCCTTCATCGGGGTGATGAGAAGAAGGCGATGCTGCATAAGGGCGTTGTACATCCGCCGCGCGTTGACGTAGGGTGTCGACCGACTCTTGTAGCTCAGGTGACAAATCTTTCATCCCCGCTTGTTCGGCCTTGTGTAAATTGTCTTGGAGCTCTTTTAGCTTGAGCTCTTGTTCAAGCTCATCACGGACAGATCCTGCCATCCGTTTCGCCGCCCCCACCCAGCGCGACACATTGCGTATCGCAACCGGTAATCGCTCCGGGCCAAGCACCACGAGGCCAATAATGGCAATCAGCACTAACTCCCAGAAACCTATATCAAACACGGCTTACACCTGCTCTTTATCTTTGCGTGCTTGCTCTTTTTTCGACGCGTCGCTATCGCTGCTATCCAACGACTGCTGCTGAAAATCCGCATCTTTGTCAGTGGTCTTTGCGTCGTCATCGTTCATCGCTTTTTTAAAGCCTTTGACCGCCGAGCCAAGATCGCCCCCCATGTTACGTAGCTTCTTGGTACCAAATAACAACACCACAATCACCGCAATGATCAGCAACTGCCAAATACTAATTCCACCCATACCGGTTCCCTTTCTTCCGTTTGGTTAACTTGATGTGCGCAGCAGTGTAACTGCTATTTATTACAGGTTTTATTACAAAGTCGCCAGCCCCACAACCAAAAGATAACCGCACCTGCAGCGGCGACACTCGGTAAGGTCTCGACTCGGTTGGCAAACAAAATGGTCGCCGTCAGCAGTAACGTCGCACCAATCCCGAGCATATAAGTGGCGCGCGAGTGACGCTGTTTGGTCTGCAAGTAACCGTGATAATAGGCTTCTAAACGCTGATTGACCTGACGACCTTGCCGTAAGCCGTCGTACACCAGTTCTGGGATCTCGGGGAGTTTTTCCGCCCAAAACGGTGCCTTTTCACGCACCGCCGCCCAGACAGCTTGCGGCCCCACTTGCTGTTTCATCCACGACTCTAAAAATGGCTTCGCCGTGGTCCACAAATCTAACTGCGGATAGAGCTGACGCCCAAGCCCTTCAATATAGAGCAAGGTTTTTTGCAACAACACCAGCTGTGGCTGCACTTCCATATTAAACCGGCGCGCGGTGTTAAAGAGGTTTAATAAAACATTACCGAACGAGATTTCGCACAATGGCTTTTCGAAAATGGGCTCACACACGGTGCGAATGGCAAACTCAAAATCATCCACGTTGGTGTCGTGCGGCACCCAGCCAGAGTCAACATGCAGCTCCGCCACTTTACGGTAATCGCGGTTAAAAAAGGCGATAAAGTTTTCTGCCAAATAGCGTTTATCGTCGCGATTAAGGGTGCCGACAATCCCGCAATCAAGCCCAATCCACTGCGGATCATGCGGGTGCTCGTAGGAGACAAAGACATTGCCTGGGTGCATATCCGCATGGAAAAAGCTGTCTCGGAATACTTGGGTAAAAAAGACCTCAACCCCACGCTCGGCCAGCAATTTCATGTCAGTACCATTGGCTTCTAGCGCCTCGATATCCGACACTTGAATGCCATAGATTCGCTCAGACACCATCACGTCTTTGCGGCAGTAGTCACTGAACACTTCGGGCACATACAGCGCCGGGTCGTTTTCAAAATTGCGGCGCAGCTGAATGGTATTGGCCGCTTCACGCATCAAATCCAGCTCATCGAGCAAGGTTTTTTCGTACTCGCGGATCACTTCGACCGGTTTTAAGCGACGCGCATCAGGCAGAAAACGCGCCACCAGCCGTGCCACACGATACATCAAGCGCAAGTCAGCTTGGATCACTGGCAAAATATCGGGGCGGATCACCTTCAGCACCACTTCACGCCCATTCGATTTGAGCGTAGCGGTGTGCACTTGCGCGATCGACGCAGAGGCGAGTGGATGGGGATCAAAGTCGCTAAACCAGGTTTCTAACGGGCCGCCTAACGAGGCTTCGATTTGCGCTTTGGCTTTGTGGCCATCAAAGGGTGCGACTTTATCTTGTAGTTGCGCCAACTCGTTGGCGATATCCGCGGGAAACAGATCACGACGCGTCGACATCATTTGCCCAAGCTTCACCCATACTGGGCCCAAGCTTTGCAGCGCCAAACGCAGTCGCTCCCCCACCGGCTTATCTGGGTGCTGATTCTTCAGCCAAAACAATGATTGGCGGCCAAGATGCGCCAGCCGTGTTAAGGGTTGTTTGGGGAGTAAAGCATCCACACCATAAAGCAGTAAGGTACGGATGATAAAATACAAGCGACGAATTTCATTGAGTGTCATGCAGACTCCACCCGTTCTACCAACTGCTTAAACCTGGCTTCCAACCGCGCGACATCGCTGCGCAGCTCGTCCACTTGGTCACTGTATGACGCCACTTCTAATGGCCCAGGCGCTAAGCGCCATTCTTCCGTAATCACCTCTCCTGCATAGCGCTGTTGCCGTTGAGCCAATTGCTGCAATTGCTGCCAGCGCTGCTGCGCCTGACTCACCACCGTATGCGCAATCACATCGCCGGTGTAAGATGCCAGCCACTCTGCCACGTCTAGTTCGATACCACTGAGCAACTGAGAAAACTGCTGGGCGACATCGATATCCCCCTCCAACGTGAGTTTATCCGCTTTGATTAAGGCGGTTAAGTTTGCTTTTTGCTGTAGCTGTGGCAGTGCTGACAGTGACAACGATAGCGCCGCGTCGCATTCACCTTCGTAATGGCTAAGTACATCAATACGTTGGCCGAAGACAAAAATCAGTTGGCGATCAAGCTCTTGTAGAGTGACTCCGATACAACGCCCTTTTAGCCGAGCAAGGCGACGCTGGCTGTCGGCGTCTTTAGCAATCACAGCATTGAGCGCTGTTTCCAGGGCCGCGCACAACAGTGAATCAAGTGCCATGTTGGCTCCTTAGAATTTATATCCACGGTGCAGCGCCACGATCCCACCTGTCAGGTTGTAGTAGCTGGTTTGTTCAAAACCGGCTTGCTCCATCATTCCTTTTAAGGTTTCTTGATCAGGGTGCATGCGAATCGATTCGGCCAAATAGCGGTAGCTGTCTGGATCGTTAACAATCAGTTGCCCCATTTTGGGCAATACATGGAAAGAGTAGGCGTCGTAGACTTTTGACAACGGCTCGGCAACGGGTTTGGAGAATTCCAACACCAATAAACGCCCACCAGGTTTAAGCACACGGAACATCGAACGCAAGGCCGCATCTTTATCCGTCACGTTACGCAGCCCGAAGGCGATGGTAATGCAATCAAAGTGGTCATCAGGGAATGGCAGCGCTTCTGCATTGGCTTGTACGTAGCTCACATTGCCGACAATGCCTTTATCACGCAGTTTATCGCGGCCCACTTTGAGCATTGAGTTATTAATGTCGGCGAGTACGACTTCACCACGCTCGCCGACAAGACGCGAGAATTTTGCGGTGAGATCGCCCGTACCACCGGCTAAATCGAGCACTTTTTGCCCAGGGCGGACACCACTGCAGTCAATGGTAAAGCGTTTCCAGATACGGTGAATGCCCATCGACATCACATCGTTCATCAGATCATATTTTGCAGCCACCGAATGAAACACATTGGCCACGAGGCTTTCTTTTTCTTGGCGTTTCACTTGTTGGTAGCCAAAATCGATCGTCTCTTGATCCTGGTGCGCGTTTTTATCTGTCATTTTATTCCCCTAACGTATTGGCCCCAGTTTACTTTATCGCCCATCCCGACTCCAAGCGTACGACCAAGTTTATTATGATTCTTGCGGATTTGTGTCCCGCTCTGCCTGTGTAAGATTAAGAGGCTCATCAGGCGCAGGGTCGGTGGCAACACTGGCCAGCGACGGGCTGATGTCCCGTTTCACCTCCACGCCCAGCGCTTTAAACCCCTCTGCTTGGCGAATAATATTACCGCGGCCTTGGCTAAGTTTGTTCATCGCCCCTTGATAACTGTCACTGGCTTTACCCAACGCATTACCCAACGCTTCCATATCACTGACAAACAGCCGCACCTTGTCGTAGAGCTTGCTCGCTTTTTCGGCAATCTGTTTGGCATTTTGGTTTTGGTATTCATAACGCCATAAGTTATTGATGGTGCGTAGTGCCACCAGCAAAGTGGTGGGACTGACCAACATAATATTATTATCCATCGCCTCGCGGATCAGGCTGGCATCGGCTTCCACGGCCACTTGGAAAGCTGGCTCCACCGGAATGAACATCAACACATAATCCAGTGAACGCACACCATGAAGCTGATGATAGTCTTTGCGTCCCAAGCCACGAATATGCTGGCGAATGGCTTGGACATGCTCTTTTAATGCGGCATCTTGCTCAACCAAAGTGTCTGCGTTGTAGTAGCGTTCATACGCGACCAGCGCCATTTTGGCATCTATCACCACGTCTTTATCTTGGGGTAATTTCACCACCACATCGGGCTGGTAGCGCTTGCCTTGCTCGTTTTCAAAGCTCACCTGGGTTTGATACTCACGCCCTTCACGCAAGCCGGACTCTTCCAAAATACGCGCCAACACCACTTCGCCCCAGTTGCCCTGTTGCTTGTTATCACCTTTAAGCGCTTGAGTTAGGTTATGCGCTTCCCGCGTCATGTCCGCATTCAGTTGCTGGAGGTTTTTGATTTCATGGATCAGGGTGTGACGCTCTTTGGCTTGTTCACCAAAGCTGTCAGTGACTTGCTTTTTAAACCCTTCCAACTGCGACTTAAGTGGTCCAAGTAAGCTCTCTAAGCTCATCTTGTTTTGCTCATCAACGGAATGGACCTTTTGCTCAAATACCTGGTTGGCCAGCTGCTCAAATTGGGTACGCAGCCTTTCCTCCGCATTTTCTAATAAGGCGTGCTTTTCTTTCGCGGCATTGAGTTGTTGCTCCGCGCTGGCTTTGACCTCGCGCAGCTCAGCGAGCAGCTCAGACTTTTCCTCTCGCACCGCATCAAGTTTGTGGGTCAACGTTTGATTGTCTTGGCGCAATTGTTCCAATTGACGCAACTTCTCACTCGCGGAGGTTAATTTGCCGTAATACTGGCGCAGCTCTTGTGTCAGACGATCGCGCTCTACATCTAAGCTGTCTAACTCTTGTTGTTGCTGCTCCAGTTGCTGATGAAGCTGTTGTTGCTGTATATCAGCCGTTGACTGCTGTTGAGCATATTGGGTATCAAACCAATGTTGATACTGAGCGACCACGCGTCGATGCAGCCAATAACTCAACCCGGCGGCACTGATCACGCCAAAACAGAATGTGAGAATAGCTAACGTCGGTAATGACAGGCCAGAAAGCATAATGGGTTCTCTATTGTGCGGTCATCAATGTCAGCAAGGCTAATGGGATACTGGATAGATGTCCAGTCTATCTCGGTGCGTACGAATACCGTAGACTGCCTAGCTTAAAAGGCAGATTTGCAGGGAGGCAGTATGCACAATGAACGTAAAGCACTGATATTTGGATTATCTGCAGTGCTATTGTGGTCAACGGTCGCGACCGCATTCAAAATTACCTTAAGCTACATGACCCCGATTCAAATGCTGGCCGCTGCCAGCGTGGTCTCTGTACTGGTATTGACCGCTATTGCCGCGGTGCAAGGCAAGCTATCGGCACTTTGGCCCACTTTTCGTCGTCGACCTGGCTATTATTGCCTACTGGGGATGATTAACCCTTTGATTTATTATTTGGTTCTTTTCAAAGCCTATGATCTTCTTCCTGCCTCTTTGGCCCAACCATTAAATTACAGCTGGGCCATTACGTTGACCTTAATGGCAGCAGTATTTCTCGGCCAAACCATTCGTCGCCAAGATTGGATTGCGGCGGCGTTAGGCTATTTTGGTGTGGTAGTGATCGCTACAAAGGGCCAGCTTTTATCGCTTCAGTTCGATAGCCCGCTTGGCATTGGGCTCGCGTTGCTCTCCACGCTATTGTGGGCAGGGTTTTGGGTACTAAACACTAAAAACCCTGCCGACCCTGTGCTCGGCATTCTGTTGAGCTTTACGCTGTCATTACCTGCATCTTTATTATTGGCGGGGATAACAGCATCTTGGAGCGGTATCCCATGGCAAGGCTGGCTAGCGGTGAGCTATGTGGGGCTTTTTGAAATGGGGATAACATTTATGCTGTGGCTGAGCGCGATGAAATATACCCAGAATGCCTCTCGGATCAGCAATCTGATATTTATCTCGCCATTTATTTCCTTGATGCTATTGGCCACCATTATTGGTGAGACAATCCATATCAGCACCCTAATCGGTCTTAGCTTTATTGTCGTGGGTCTGCTGATTCAGCAACGCAAACCCAAAAAAAGCAAACAGCCAGCGGCGAGTACCTAACGCTTCTGGCGCCACACGCCGCTCTGTCATCTTTATCCTTGTGAGTGATGGGCGGCGATCAGCCCATCTTGCGTTGGATTATATACTCATAAAGCTCGTCAGCAGATAAACCGTCTTGCGCCAAGCCTTGGGTTATTTCTTCAATACGCTCAGAACGGCGCTCTTCAATTACCTGATTAAATTGATAAACCAGTTCGTGTAAATATTTCAGTGGCACCTGATGAGCGGCGCTACGTACACGCTCTTCACTTTGGCTGCCTAATTCTGCCAGCAATTTGCCAAACATGATTTTCTCGGGCGATTCCTCAAGTTGCTCAAGGACGCGCGCCATTTCGATTGTCGATAATGACATAGTGTGTAACTGACCTTTGGATATAAAACGAAAAGGAATGAGCATTAATTCGGTTTGCTTAGTAAATATACTCTTAACTTGGGGCTTTTAGCAAAATAAAAAAACGCTGGCCGAAGCCAGCGAAAAGGGATGATGGGTTGTCGAGACCCCAGCGTTTTGCACGTCTTATTATATTTTGCCAACTGAGCGGTTGTTTTTACTGATTATTTAATCTCTTACCGCTTTCGCATGCCATTGCTTACCTTTCGGCGACCACAAAATCAGTAGCCCAGGCAGCAATAGCCACATATGCACTGTCATCAGATCACTGGCCGATAATCCCAAGCGCTGGGTTAAGCTGACTAAAAGGCCAGCGCCACTCATTTGGAACAGTCCCAACAAGGCTGCCGCCGTGCCCGCCCGGTCAGAAAATGGCGCCAATGCCGCACCCGCTGATGCGCCCAGCACCCAGGCAAAGCCGAATGACGAGGTGAAAATCGGCAACATAAAGGCCCAAGGGGCAGCAATAGGGCTGAGTGCCAGCATTAATCCACCAGAGCCCACCAGCATCATCAAGCCAATATTGAGCGCGCGGCGGCTGCCAAATTGTTGCATATAGCGTGGCGCCAACATCGCTGCGGCAATGTTTAATGCCGCGTTGGCGCCAAACCAAAAGGTGAAGCTATTCATGGAAATACCGTACCTGTCCATCAGCAATACAGGCGCAGAGGTGACATACGCTAAGATCACCGCCATCGCCAGCATGCAAAGAATGATGTGGTAGGTAAATGTTGGCACGCGTAGTACTTGCCAATACCGACGTAAGCTGAATAAGCGCCCAGCGTTATCTGTGTGTGTCGGGCGCGTCTCAGGCAAAAACACGCTAACCAAGACCAAACCCAATGCCGCATAACCCAGCATAAAGCTAAAATTAGCCCGCCAATCAAACATTTGTGTCAGCCAGCTTCCTAACAGTGGCGCCAAGGCGGGCACAAAGCAAATCGCGCCATTTAAGTAGCTAATCATGTGGCCGCTGCGCTCAGCACCGAATCGGTCACGCACCGCTGCAAATGCACACACGGAAGTCGCACACGCGCCAAAACCTTGTAGCAAACGCGCCACCAGCATCATATCCATCGAGGTCGCGAGCCACGCCATCAATGAGCTAAGGCCGTATAGCGAAATACCAATTATCGCGACAGGCTTACGACCAAAGCGGTCAGCCAATGGCCCCGCAAACAGCTGGCCCAAACCCAAACTAAACATAAACCAAGTGACGGTATCTTGCGCCAACGTTGGGCTCACATTAAAGTCACCGGCCATATACGGTAATGCAGGCAGGTAAATATCAATCGCCATCGGACTAAACAGCACCAGTAGCACCATTAAGGCGACCAGCAAACGATTCGATGTCGGTGAATCAGTGTGTGTCATTGGTTACTCCTCTATACAGGCACGCAGTATAGTGGTTTCACGATATGAACCATAATGGTTTATAGTAAAAGCAGATATTCCAAAGGAGAATACCAGCAATGGATTTGGATCAGCTGCAGCGCACCGACCTCAATTTATTGGTGTGCCTACATGTATTGTTGGAAGAGTGCAATGTCACGGGCACGGCGAAACGCCTCCATTTAAGCCAATCGGCGGTAAGTAAAAATTTGGCCCGACTAAGAGCGCAATTTAACGACCCACTTTTTACGCGAGCGGCCCACGGGCTCAAACCCACGGTTCGGGCGCAAGCCTTACAAGCGAAACTACGCGCTTTACTCAATGATGTTGCGGCGATGACCGAGCCGGATCACTTTCAGCCGCACTTAAGCGATCGCTGTTTTCGCTTTGCCCTCGTCGAGAGCGCCTATCCATTGCTACTGCCACAGTTTATTGGCGATATGCTAGAAGCGGCCCCAGCTATCACCCTTAATACCGCTGCTTGGGATCAAACCACCTTTGATGGGCTTGCGCGAGGCAATATCGACTTTGGCATCACCGGCAAGGACTTAAATCCCGCCGATGCCATGTTGACCATGATGCCGCCTAAGGGCGTGCGCTACCAAGAGCTTTGCCAAGATCACCAGTGTGTGTTGATGCGTGCCGATCACCCTGCACTCAAGGGACCATGGGATGAAGCGCGTTACCTTGGACTGCGACATGTACAGGTTAAGTGTGATGGGAATGACCGCTGGCTGTTGGACTATAAACTGGCAGAGCGTAATATTGAGCGTGACATAGCCATGTACGTGCCAGATTTCAACAGTGCGGCGAGCCTGTGTACCTATACCGACCTGGTGTTTACCTCACCAAGCCAGTTTGCGCATTATATTGCCGCATCGCTCAATTTGGTGGTACGGCCGTTACCGACGCCAATACCGCCGATGGCGTACACCTTGTTTTGGCATCAAAATCAAGAAAATGACCCAGGGCACCAATGGCTGAAAGCCTTGATTATTTCGCGCTGTCAGCAATTTAGCCCAGCAAAATTGCAGCCTATTGCCAATCGCGCTAGGGTCTAACCCACCGGCTTTTCACGCGTGGCCGAACATGGCGAGTTCACCCTATACAAAGAAGGAAGAATAATGGACGCGACCCTTACTAAGCGTATTGAGCAGCTAAGACACTGGCTGGCTCAACACGACTATGACGCCCTACTCATCCCCCATGAAGACGAATACCTCGGTGAGTATGTGCCTGAGCATAACGAGCGCCTGCATTGGGCAACCGGCTTTACCGGCTCCGCAGGGGCCGCGGTGATCACCCGTGACAAGGCAGCGATTTTTGTTGATGGCCGCTATGTGGTTCAAGTCCGTAAACAAGTCCCCGCTGGCCTGTTTGACTACTGCCATCTGATTGATGAGCCACCGGTGCAATGGGCCCAACAACAATTGCCCAAGGGTGCTAAGCTGGCTATCGACGCTCGCATGCATAGCGCCGCTTGGTACAAACGCACTCAACGCACGCTGGATGGGGCTTTGACTCTGGTGAGTGTTGAGCAAAATCCGATTGAAAGCCTGTGGGATGATCGCCCTGCCCCGCTTAATAGCCCGGCCATTTTACTGGGTGAAGAGAAAACCGGCCGCGCCAGCTTGGATAAACGTCAAACCATTGGACAGCAGTTAGCCGATCAGAATCTTGATGCCGCGGTACTCACTCAACCCGATGCCGTCTGTTGGCTGCTCAATATCCGTGGTCGCGACATCCCACGTTTGCCGGTGGTGCTAACCCAAGCGATTATCAAGCAATCCGGTGACGTCACCGTGTTTATCGACCCTGACCGTCTCCCCGAAGGCTTTGATGCACACGTGGGCCAAGGCGTGAGCGTCGCGCACCCAGACAGTCTGGTTGATTCCCTGCAAGCGCTGAGCGGTCAACGTGTATTGGTCGACCCAAACGGTGCCAATGCCTGGACACTGGACACCCTCCAACAAGCGCAAGTCACCGTGGTGGAAGCGCAAGACCCGTGTGCGCTTGAAAAAGCGGCCAAGAACCCGCAAGAAATCGCCGGTATGCAAGCCTGCCACGTGCGCGATGGTGTTGCCGTGACTCGCTTTTTGGCCTGGTTTGACCGTCAAGTCGACGCCGGTGAACGCCCTGATGAAGCCGTGCTCGCAGACACCCTGTATCAATTCCGCCAACAAGACGATCAACTGGTCGACTTAAGCTTTGATACCATTTCCGCCGCCGGTGGCAATGCGGCCATGTGTCACTATAACCACAACAATCAGCCCAAACCGAGCGTGATTGAGAGCAACAACGTCTACTTAGTCGACTCAGGCGGCCAATACTATGACGGCACCACCGACATTACCCGTACGGTGCCGGTGGGCGAGTGCAGCGCTGAGATCAAAAAGGCCTTCACGCTGGTGCTTAAAGGGCATATTGCGTTGGCTACCGCGCTGTTCCCGAAAGGGACGTCAGGCAGCCAGCTTGATGCCTTGGCACGCCAGTATTTGTGGCAACACGGCTATGATTTTGACCATGGCACCGGTCACGGTGTGGGACATTTCTTGGACGTGCACGAAGGTCCACAGCGCATTTCCAAAGCGCCCAATAGCGTCGCGCTATTGCCGGGTATGGTGGTGTCAAACGAGCCGGGCTACTATCGCGCCGAGGCGTTTGGGATCCGGATTGAAAACCTCGAGTTGATTGAAGAAAAGCCCACCGAGGGCGACATGACGATGCTCGGGTTTGCCTCACTCACGCGTGCGCCGATCGATCGTCGTTTGGTCGATGTGAGCTTGCTCAGCGAGGCGGAAATTCAGTGGTGGAATCGCTATCATCAAACCGTGTGGGATGAAGTCAGCCCGCACCTCGATGATCAAGACCAAGCTTGGTTAAAACAAGCGACAGCGCCGCTAAGCCGTTAAGTCGCGTCTTCACCGAGTGTGAAAAACAAAAAGCGTCCGATTGGACGCTTTTTTTATTCCCCTTTCAGGGCTTTCTCGACCGCTTTAGGCGAAAAGCCGCGCAAGGTGGTATCGCCAATGCAAATCACCGGGACACCCCGCGACCCTGTTGCCGCCAGCAGCTTCTTGCCTTTGGGCGTGGCCGTATCGACGACACGATAACGCAGCCCCTTTTTATCCAAGTAAGCTTTGGCCGCCTCACAGTGAGGACAGCGCGGGCCCATATATAAAGTAATACGTTTCATACCCGCATTGTCGCTAACCCGCTGCCGTTTGTGAAGCCATTTGCGCCTGACGCGCGATATCGTAGATGTTATCCCAATCTTTCCATACCACCTCAAAACCGAGCGCACGAACGCTGGCGGCTACCTCTGCCGCGCTGCGCTCATCACTGATAGCAAACTGCTCCAATTGTGGCTCCGGGTTCGCGTAGCCGCCCGGTTGGGTTTTTGACGCCGCGGATAAGCTCGTGACCCCAAGCGGTAACACATTGTCGCGAAAGTGGGGTGACTCGCGTGTCGATAGCGACAGCTCCACCTGCGGATTCCACAACCGATAGGCGCAAATCAGCTGAACCAGTTGCTTGTCGGTCATCACCGATTTCGGCTGCAGCGCGCCCGCGCAAGGACGTAAGCGTGGAAAGGACAACGAATAGCGGCTTTGCCAGTATTGCTTTTCCAAATAATCCAGATGCTGGGCGGTAAAAAAGCTGTCGGTACGCCAGTCCTCAAGGCCAATCAAGGCGCCCAAGCCGATCTTATCGACCCCTGCTTGTGCCAACCTATCTGGGGTTTGCAACCGATAGTGAAAGTCGGTTTTATTCCCGCGCTTGTGGTGTTCCCCATAGGTTGGAGCGTGGTAGGTTTCTTGATACACCATTACCGCATCCACCCCCTGTGCCACCAAGGCGCGATACGCCTCGGTATCCAGCGGCTGCACCTCCATCGCCACATGATGAAAGTATTGCTTCACCACCGGTAAGGCGCGGAGAAAATACTCGAGCCCTACCTTGGTTTCATGCTCACCGGTCACCAAGAGCACACTGTCAAAGCCCATTTTTTTGATCGCTTCACACTCGGCGGCGATTTCGGCTTCATCCAGCGTGCGCCGTTTGATTCGGTTTTCCATCGAAAAACCGCAATAGGTACACACGTTGGCGCACAAATTGGAGAGATACAGCGGAATATAAAACCCCATGGTGTAGCCAAACCGCTGCCGCGTCAGCGCCGCAGATTGCTGAGCCATGGCCTCGAGATACCCTTCAGCGGCAGGACTGATAAGGGCGGCAAAGTCGTCCAAATTACGCGATGACTTGGCCAGCGCCCGCTCGACATCTTGGCGCGTTTTGCTGTAAATCGAAAGCCGATGATGATCCCAATCGAGTGCTGCCCACCGCTCAGAAAAACTCATCACGCCTCCTTAGCGTCAAGAAACGCGGTTAAAGGGCTAGAAGCGTGGGCGTGATTGTGTGTGCCCGCCAGTCCAGCGCGATACGCGCAGCGTCCTGCTTCAACCGCTTGTTTGAACGCCGCGCCCATGGCAATCGGATCGCCGGCGGTGGCAATCGCGGTGTTCACCAAGACGGCATCGGCGCCCCGCTCCATCGCTAACGCCGCATCTGACGGTGCACCAATGCCGGCATCAATGATCACCGGCACGCGAGCTTGCTCGATAATGATGTCGAGAAACGCCATTGAGGCCAGCCCTTGGTTGGAGCCAATCGGTGACCCAAGGGGCATCACCGCCGCGCAGCCCACCTCTTCCAAGCGCTTACACAGCACAGGATCAGCATGACAATATGGCAGCACCACAAACCCCTCATCCACAAGGGTTTTCGCCGCTTGAAGGGTTTCAATCGGGTCAGGCATCAAATATTTGGGGTCGGGGTGAATCTCCAACTTCACCCAGTGCGTTCCCAATGCTTCTCGGGCAAGACGCGCGGCAAAGACCGCTTCTTGCGCATTCTTCGCTCCCGAGGTATTGGGCAGCAGGTGCACACCTAGCTCGCGCAGCGGGGTTAAAATATCATCTTGTATGGCATGGACATCGACTCGCTTTAGCGCCATGGTGACCAGTTCAGTACCACTGGCCGCCAGTGACTCGGCCATGGTCTTGCGACTAGCAAACTTGCCGGTGCCGGTTAACAGCCGAGATGAAAACGTCGTATCCGCAATGGTTAACATGATTATCCTCCGGCAATCGCTTGAAAGACCGCCAAGCTATCGCCAGCGGTGAGTGACGTGGATGACCAAGCATCACGCGCAATAATGGTCTGATTTAGCGCCACTGCGACTGATTCGGCCGGCACCTTCATCTCCTCAATCAATTGCGCGACAGTTGTGGCATTGACCTCTGTCGGCGTGTCATTAATGGTTAACTGCATCGCTTACCTCCCGCTTTGGCTGACAAACCGCACAATGCGGATCCACGGGCAGCGAAAAGTGCTGCCATGTCATGGTTTGTCCATCCAGTCGTGACAAGCGATTGGTCCTGACCGCCTGCCCTAATAACAGCTTTATTGCTTCCAGCGCTTGCGCGGTGGCCATCATGCCGACCACAGGTCCCATTACCCCAGCTTCAGCGCAGCGTGTGGGTTCAGAAAGCGTCACGTCTGCGAAGGCGCACGCATAACATGCGCTATGCGGTTGATAAACCAATAACTGGCCTTGCCAACCGATCGCCGCCGCGCTCACCAAGGGTGTACCAGCCTCTACACAGGCTTGATTGACTGCATGGCGAGTGGCGAGATTATCACTGCAATCGAGAACCACATCCGCCATCGCTACTTCAAGCGCCAGACGCTCACCTTCTAGATAGGCATTGATGGCTCGGCACTGGCAATGTGGATTCAGCGCGACCAAGTTAGCGGCTAGCGACGCGGCTTTATCGGTGCCGATTTGCGCCTCCTGATACGCCACCTGACGCGCCAAGTTAGATAGCTCAATGTGGTCCGAGTCAGCAATCGCTAACTGACCCACGCCAGCGCCTGCAAGATAGAGGCCCGCGGTGGTTCCAAGCCCACCGGCACCGACCATCAACACGCGCGCATTGCTAAGTGCCTGCTGCCCGCTCTCTCCGACTTCTGGCAGCATGATTTGCCGGCTATAACGCAGGTATTCACTGTCCGATAACATCGCGCTCTCCTTGCTGTCTGGATGGATTAAGACAGCGATTAAATGCGTCAATGCGCGCCGCTAAATCAGGCGCTTGCGTCACGGCACGGACCACCGCAATGGCGTCCACGCCGGTGCGCCAAACGTCAGGGGCTCGGTTGAGATCAATACCGCCAATCGCCACCGTCGGGAAGCGGCCATCCACAGTCGCCACCTGCTGCGCTAACGCAGAAATGCCTTGTGGCGGCTCGGCGAGCTGTTTGGTGGTAGTGGGAAAAATATGGCCGATGGCGAGATAACTGGGCGAGAGCGCAATCGCTGCAGCAAGTTGTTCGGGACTGCGTGTCGATACGCCAAGGCGCACGCCTTGCCGCGCAAGTCGGTCAAGATCCGCCTCTTGTAAGTCTTGCTGGCCCAGATGAACGCCATAGGCGCCAGCTTCAAGCGCAAGCTGCCAGTGATCGTTGATAAACACCTGCGCATGGTGCGTGCGGCCCAAAGCCACCGCGCGCTGTACCCAGTCTGCCAATTGTGGATGGGCTGGCTGCTTCACACGCAGTTGTACGGTTTTCACCCCCAAGCAAAGTAAGCGTTCAAGTAAATCCACGTCGTCTACCACCGGATATAATGGGCCTATGCCTTCCGACATAGGCGCAAACGGGGTCAGGCTCATGATTCCACCTTATCGCTGTCGCTTATCTCAGCGCCTTGTTGTGACGAATGATGGGATTTTTGCAGGTAGAGTTCACTGCCCTTTTCTCGAAACTCTTGCGATTTTTGCTGCATGCCTGCTAACGGGTCTTCCAGCATGGTGACATCAATCGCTTCGCCCGCAGCGGCATAGCCATTTTCTTTGGCGTAATCGCGGACTTCTTGGCTGATTTTCATAGAGCAGAATTTTGGCCCACACATGGAGCAAAAATGCGCGACCTTGCCCGACTCTTGAGGCAGGGTTTCATCGTGATAAGCACGCGCCGTCACCGGATCTAAAGCAAGGTTAAACTGATCTTCCCAGCGAAATTCAAAGCGCGCTTTGGAAATGGCGTTATCCCGCACCTGCGCGCCCGGATGTCCTTTGGCTAAGTCGGCGGCGTGTGCGCACAACTTGTAGGTGATAAGCCCAGTTTTAACATCCTCTTTATTGGGCAGACCCAGATGCTCTTTAGGCGTGACATAGCAAAGCATCGCACACCCAAACCAACCAATCATCGCCGCACCAATCCCAGAGGTGATGTGGTCGTAACCCGGCGCGATATCGGTAGTCAGCGGGCCTAAGGTATAGAAAGGCGCTTCGTGGCAATGGGTGAGCTGCTCGTCCATGTTCTCTTTGATCATGTGCATGGGCACATGGCCAGGGCCTTCAATCATCACCTGCACATCGTATTCCCATGCCACCTTGGTTAGCTCGCCTAGGGTACGTAGCTCACTGAACTGGGCTTCGTCGTTCGCGTCAGCTACCGAGCCCGGGCGTAATCCATCGCCTAACGACAGCGATACATCATACGCGGCACAAATTTCGCAGATTTCGCGAAAATGGGTATAGAGGAAGCTTTCTTGATGATGCGCCAAGCACCATTTGGCGATAATCGAACCGCCACGCGAGACAATCCCAGTCACGCGATTGGCAGTCATGGGCACATAGTGCAAACGCACCCCGGCGTGAATGGTAAAGTAGTCGACCCCTTGCTCGGCTTGCTCTATCAAGGTATCGCGCATCACTTCCCAAGTCAGGTCTTCGGCAATGCCATTCACTCTCTCAAGCGCCTGATACATAGGCACAGTGCCAATCGGGACTGGGCTATTACGTAAAATCCACTCGCGAGTTTCGTGGATATTGCGTCCGGTCGATAAATCCATCACCGTATCCGCGCCCCAACGGGTCGCCCACACCAACTTTTCGGTTTCTTCCTCAATGGAGGAGCTCACCGCCGAGTTACCAATATTGGCATTCACTTTCACGAGAAAGTTACGCCCAATAATCATCGGCTCCGCTTCTGGGTGGTTAATGTTGGCCGGAATAATCGCACGCCCTTCAGCAACTTCTTGGCGCACAAATTCGGGAGTGATGTTTGAGGGTAAATGAGCGCCAAAGCTTTCTCCTGGGTGCTGGCGATTTAGCTGCTCTTCACGATACTGCTGGCGCCCCATGTTTTCCCGGATAGCGATAAATTCCATCTCTGGGGTGATAATGCCTTGGCGTGCGTAGTGAAGTTGGGTCACACATTGGTTAGGTTTCGCCCGACGGATAGGCGGTAAGGCACTAAAGCGAAGATCATCTAAGGTTTCATCACTGAGGCGGGTCTGCGCATAGTCTGAGCTCACTGCACCAAGAAACTCTGTATCGGCACGCTCATCAATCCAGGCTTTGCGCAGTGGCGCTAAGCCTTGGTAAATATCGATAGCACTCTGTGGGTCAGTATAAGGCCCTGATGTGTCATAAACCCGAATGGATTCATTGGCTTCATACTGCGGATTGTCTTTACTGCCACCCACAAAGGTCGGAAACAAATGGATCTCTCGCATCCCTACGCGAATATCGGGTCGCGATCCCTCGACATAGACTTTTTCCGAGTTGGGGTAGGTTTGCGCAGAGAGAGAATCGATAAAAGATTTGGCCTCAAGACGGGCCTGTTTACGGGTCGACATAGCATTACTCCGGTGTTCATTATGGGAATTAATGCTTGCCGGAAAACGCTGAATTGAGATGTGAGCAAACTGGCAGACGCGTACGGCCTGTGATCTGATGCATCTCTTGTTCCCTTCGCTGGTCCTAACCAGATCAGGTTCAACGGATCCCACTTGATGTGGTCTCAGCCAATTGGCACTCCGACAAGTTCAACGCCAGTATAAGAAATCACCGCCGCAACAACAAGCGACGTAACACGATGTTTTCACTTAACCGGTAATGCGTCCTAGCAGCCAAGCCCCCATCGCGGCCGCTCCCAAGCATAACGCAAGGTTGAGACCCACGTTTAACAAGGCTTTCACCGTCTCACCATGTTGGAACAGCATCAAGGTATCTACTGAAAAGGTCGAGAAGG
Organism: Salinivibrio sp. ML198; assembly: GCF_001996015.1. NCBI lineage: Bacteria > Pseudomonadati > Pseudomonadota > Gammaproteobacteria > Vibrionales > Vibrionaceae > Salinivibrio > Salinivibrio sp. ML198. The sequence continues at coordinate 690 of NZ_MUEZ01000022.1, read as the reverse complement.
TAGTAAATGCGCCCAAAAAACCAATCGCAACCAGTTGGCGCCAAGGCACCGGAGCAATCACCTCTTGACTCATCGCCGCTAAAAAGACGCCCATCGCTAATGACCCGAGTACATTTACTATTAAGGTACCGTATGGGAATGCACGACCAAGCACCGCAACGCTCCACTCTGATACGAGAAAACGCGAGGATGCCCCTAATGCGCCACCAAGCCCTACCCACAATATGCTTACCACAGGGTTGCTCCTTTCGATTGGTAAAAAGTCATCATACCGCGACATGTGAACAAGAAACAGGAGGAAGAAAAAGGCTAGAGAGGTGTGGTTGCTACCACAGAGAGTAGATACAAAAAAAGCACCGACAATGTCGATGCTTTGGTATTTGGCAGGGGTAGAGGGATTCGAACCCCCAACACGCGGATTTGGAATCCGCTGCTCTGCCAATTGGAGCTATACCCCTGTAGATAGGTGCCTATTGTAGCGATCCCGCGACAAATTACCACCACCAATTACTCTTCAGACGTTTGATCGCTTATTTATAAAGCAAATCTTTCCCAGAAGCTCAATAACAAAAAAACCCTACTAAATTTAGCAGGGTTTCTAAGTAGTGGCGGAGTGGACGGGACTCGAACCCGCGACCCCCGGCGTGACAGGCCGGTATTCTAACCAACTGAACTACCACTCCGCACCAA